>DAVZJL010000001.1:0-111941 GCA_052272805.1 Prevotella sp.
ACTTTGACGTTTGCAGATGATATGAATGAATTCTTTGTTTCCATAATTGTTCTCCTAATTTTGGTACAAAAGTACCACAAATATTTTTAATTGTGGTACTTTTGTACGGAAAACTTTTAAAACCCTCTGTTTTTAACACATTTCAATAGCTTTACATCTATTTTAGTACAAAAGTACCACAAATGTTGCTAAGTGTGGTGCTTTTGTACAGAATGCAGGAAAGGGTAATGTAAGGTAATCCTGCATGGCGAACAGCCTTTCTTGAAGTGATGCCATTTTCATCCAATCAATTTTTGAATCTGTTTATCCGAAGCATTCGGCAGAATCTCTTTCAGATGCTCAAATATCCTCTGATAAGATTCCTGAGGAGTGCGGTTGCATCGGCAAGCATCTCTGCCATAGAGTTCTTCGGGAGTATTGAGCAGCGACCATCCCCAACCATATTCATGATTGTGTTTGTCGCGAGGATAGATGAAATCCTCTGTCACGATGTAAGTCGCCATTTCCAATCGGGTGAGATAACCGTCAAACTTGCTTCTCATTCCCTTGCCCGTGAAACCGCAGGCAGCTCGAAGTTCCCTTGTAATGAGACTGCCCGATGATTGAAGCGTGCTGAGAATGGCTCCTTCTATCGAATCATCATCTGGGCGAGGGTACTTGCTTCTTCTGTAGTTGCAGAAGTCCGGCCACCATTCCAGACTGATGAATCCTGCTTTCTTGTTGAAGAACTTTCCGTACATACACGGCATTTCCTGCACAATCTCGCCCTTCCATTTCCATAGCGGCCAGTCCCAGCCGCCTTCAGGAAATGTTACATATCGGCAATCCTCCGCCACGATGTCTTCGGCAGAGAAGCCTTCAATGCCGCTATCGAGGAGGGGGAGGAAGCCGATCTTCTGAATCAGCTCCATCATGCCAGTTGCTGAATATATTTCAGGAAAATTCATGTCCATTTATTTTTATTCTTTGTACTTAAACACTTTAACCATATCCTTGTCGCCACCCACGAGCTGGCTGCATTTGTTCAGCATCCCGGTGTCTGAGAACCCACATTTCTCCATGACCTTTCCCGATGCAGGATTTCCAGTGAAGTGGTCTGCCCAAATATTATCGAAACGCTTCTCGTGGATGCAGTAGTCGAGCATCAGTTTCAAGGCTTCGGTGCAGATTCCCTTGTTCCAATAAGGTTTTCCTACCCAGTAGCCAACTTCGCAATCTCTCTCTCCAATATGTATGTTGCTGTTCTCGTGTGTATAATAGCCCATGCAGCCGATTGGCTCGTTGGTTTCTTTCAGTACTATAGCCCATGTCGTATCATTATTGAAATATGTTCGGATTACCTTAAGACTTTCTTTAATTGTTTTGTGTGCTGGCCATCCTGCACGAGGTCCCACGTCTGGGTCTGAGGCATATTTGAAGAGTGCCTCTGCATCCGATTCCTGCCAATAGCGAAGTAAAATTCTTTCTGTTTCCATCAGAATGTTTCAATGAAAATCGTCGTTCTTTATTATGTTATTGATACAGGTGTAAACACGCCATCAGTGCTATCTGTATAAACAGAATGGCAAGAAGGTAGTATGTAATACAACTTTCCATTCAAAGCTATCGTTTCTTCTCCAGCTCTTGCAGACTTTCGAGTTTCTTCGATTCGAGGAAGTCGTAGATGCCACCGAGGTGTTCGCGGACGCGACCATGCCCGAACTCGTAGACCTTGGTGACGAGTCCGTCAAGAAAGTCGCGGTCGTGACTAACCACGATGAGGGTGCCGTCGAAGTCCTGCAGGGCTTGTTTAAGAACGTCTTTGGTGCGGAGGTCGAGGTGGTTTGTTGGCTCGTCGAGGATGAGGAGGTTCACTGGTTCGAGGAGGAGTTTGAGTATAGCGAGTCGTGTGCGCTCGCCGCCAGATAGCACTTTCACTTTTTTCGTGGAGTCTTCGCCTCCGAACATAAAGGCTCCGAGCAGGTCGCGTATCTTATTGCGTATTTCCCCCTTTGCTACGTCATCAATGGTCTGGAAGACGGTGAGTTCACCGTCGAGCAGCGATGCCTGGTTCTGAGCGAAGTAGCCAATCTGTACGTTATGTCCGAGGTTGAGTTGTCCTTGGTTTTGCAGTTGTCCCATGATACACTTCACGAGTGTAGACTTTCCTTCGCCGTTGCGACCTACGAAGGCTATCTTGTCACCGCGTTCTACGGTGAGGTTCACACCGCTAAATATCGTTTTGTCGCCGAATGACATAGCTACGTCGCTCATCTGTACGGGGTAGGCACCGCTTCGTGGGCTTGGTGGAAACTTTAGGCGAAGGCGGCTTGTATCCTCTTCGTCCACTTCTATGAGTTCGAGTTTCTCAAGCATTTTTACGCGACTCTGTACCTGAAATGTCTTTGAGTACGTACCTTTGAAGCGTTCGATAAAGTCCTTTGTTTCAGCAATCATCTTCTGCTGCTCTTCGTATTGCTTCATCTGTTGCTCGCGTCGTTCCTTACGCAGTTCGAGGTAGTGACTGTAAGAAGCTTTATAGTCGTAGATGCGTCCCATGGTCACTTCGATGGTGCGTGTAGTGATGTTATCGACGAATTTGCGGTCGTGACTGATGACGACTACGGCTTTGGAACTATTGATTATGAAATCCTCAAGCCAACCGATAGACTCGATGTCGAGGTGGTTTGTTGGCTCGTCGAGTAGCAGTACGTCGGGCGACTTTAGCAGGAGTTTAGCCAGTTCGATGCGCATACGCCAACCTCCAGAGAATTCACTTGTAGGACGATTGAAGTCGGAGCGTTCGAAGCCGAGTCCGAGAAGGGTCTTCTCCACGTCTTCCTCAAAGTGTGTCATATCAATGGCATAGAACTTCTCCGAGAGAGTTGATACCTTCTCTATGAGTTGCATATAGTCATCGCTCTCATAGTCGGTACGTGTTGTAAGTTCGGTATTTATGCGGTCTATCTCAGCCTGAATCTCATGCAGATGTGCGAAAGCCTGGCATGTCTCCTCAAAGACGGTACGTCCGTCTTCTGTCATAAGGTGCTGTGGCAGATAGGCTATGACGCAATCTTTAGGTGCAGAAACAGTGCCACGCGTTGCCTGCCGTACGCCAGCCATAATCTTCAAGAGCGTACTCTTGCCTGCGCCATTTTTGCCCATGAGGGCTATACGATCCTTCTCATTGATTTGGAAGGAGATATCTTTAAATAGGGTGGTGCCACCGAATTCGACGGTCAGTCCATCAACTGTAATCATATATCTTTTTTCCTAATGTTGAGGTTTGTTATAGTACTTGTGCGAGAGTACTTGAGTACTTGTGGGTATATTACTCGAGTATAGTAGCGAGATTACTCGAGTATAGTGGTGAGATTACTCGAGTACTACGTAGGGAGAGTACTGTAGTAGTTGTAATGAACAGATGCGTTTGTTGCACCTGTTTGATGTGTTAGTCATACCAGTTGATAGCTTGCTCATAGCTATCGAACTGCATTTCTTCGGTTACGCCCACTATTTTCAGTACCTTCAGTATGAATTCCTGTTCGCTTATAGGTATGAGACGTGCGCCACGTCGACGCTCGAAGTAAGGATTGCGTCCCCATTCGTCGACGCAAATCTCCATGAAACGTTTGTACTGATCGGGGAACATGCGTCGTTGGAAATTGGTGAAGCCACGAGCGTATAGCATCGGACTGTTGCTGCGATGATATGCGCATGAGGCATCCTTGGTGCATTTGGTAGGGTTGATGAGCCGCAGATATTCCTCGTTCTTCAACATTATGGTATGGGCTATCTGGTGCAAACAGTTGGTTGCCATTGGGCAGTCGTTATGCTCGCATACGGGGTAATTGGTTGGTAGTGATGTGTATTCTTTTCTTGGCATAATATTTTTTAATAATCCTGTTTGTATGCATAGTCTTTATTTTCCGATGCAGAACAACTATTTACCCACACAAAAGTGGGTGAAGATGTTTTGAAGTGTTTCTTGGGGAGTGATGCGCTCTTCGCCTGTGATTTCTGCAAGGTGGTCGATGACAATGCGAAGATCTTCGGCAAGGAGGTCGCCACTTAATCCGAGGTTTATTGAGTCGATGACACGCTGTAGACTTTCGTCTGCGAGGAGCAGAGCAGAGTAGTGGCGTGCGGAAGTAATGACGATGTCGCTTTCGGAGAGCTGGGGTATGTCGGCGGCTTCAACGATGAGTTGTTCGAGAACGGGGATGTTGGTACCGTATTTGGCACTTATGTCCACTGTGTGGAATTTTGAATTTTGGGTTTTGAGTTTTGAATTATTGCGCATTGCGCAATTTTGAGTTTTAAACTCTGAATTTTGAATTGTTGTGCTTTTGTCGATTTTGTTGCGTACAATGATGAGTTTCTTGTCTGCCACACGCTCCTTGATGTCCTCTATCTCGGCTTCGGTGGGTTGTTGATCAATAAGCCAAAGCACAATCTTCGCTTCCTGCAACTTCTGGTAGGTGCGCTCGATGCCGATGTTCTCGACAACGTCATCAGTTGGGCGGATGCCGGCTGTGTCGACAAAGCGGAACTGGATGCCATTGATGATGGTGGTGTCCTCGATGAAGTCACGGGTGGTGCCATGCACATCGCTCACGATAGCTTTCTCTTCGTGTAGCAGGTGGTTGAGTAGGGTGCTCTTTCCGACGTTGGTTTTTCCGACAATGGCTACGGGGATACCGTTCTTCAAGGCGTTGCCTACTTCGAATGAGCGAGCGAGCGAGGCGAGGCGTTGGTGGATGTCGCTGGCAAGGGTGTAGAGTTCGGAGCGGTCGGCAAACTCGAGTTCTTCGTGGTCGGAGAAATCGAGTTCGAGTTCTAAGAGCGATGTGAGTTTAAGGAGATGCGCTCTTAAGTCGGAGAGTTCGTTGCTGAAATGCCCCTTCAGCTGGCTGAGTGCCATGTCGTGTGTAGCTTTGTTGGTAGCACTGATGAGGTCGGCTACGGCTTCTGCTTGCGAGAGATCCATCTTGCCGTTGAGGAATGCACGCTGAGTGAACTCGCCTGGACCGGCAGGAATGCACCCGTTTTGGGTGAGCAGGAACATCACCTGCTGCAGTATGTAGGCGGAGCCGTGGCAGGAGATTTCTACTGAGTTCTCACCAGTGTAGGAGTGGGGAGCATGAAAGATGGAGACGAGAACTTCGTCAACGACTTCGTTTTCAGCGTTGACGATATTGCCGAAGGCGAGTGTGTAGGGTTTGCGGTCGGCTAATGGGGCATTAGAGCCGACGGGACGGAATATCCGGTCGGCTATATTGAGGGCTTCGCTTCCTGAGATGCGAATTATGCCAATCGCACCACCAGGGGCGGTAGCGATGGCGCAAATGGTTGGGTTGTTCATTTTATTGGAAGATAGCTCGCTTCGCGAGTGAAGTTATTACACAATTATTTGTTGGGTATGGCTTCTTTGATGTAGCCGTGTCGGTAGGCATATAGGAGGCGTTGAAGGTCGCTAATCTGATTTTTCAGTTCGCGACCTATGTCGGTGTCGGCTACGCGCATACGGTGCGAGGACATTTCGACTATCTGTGTGGACGACTTGATGTCGGAGCACTTCTGTATGGCATCGATTGTGGATGTGAATGGCTCGTGCTGTACGAGAACGAACCCACGGCTGTGGTAGACGAGGGTGTAGCCGGCAATGCCGGTTTCTTTATGGTATGCCTGCGAGAAGCCACCGTCAATGACCATGAGTTTGCCGTTAGCTTTTACGGGGTTCTCGCCGTTGCATACGTGTACGGGTACGTGGCCGTTGATGATGTGGCGATTGTCGCCTACTACGTCGAAGGCATCAAGGATATTGTCTACTATCTGCTCGTTGTCGCGTAGCTTGAAGTAGTTGCCCTTCTCTTCGGTGTGCGTCTCCTTGTCGTCAATGAAGTAGCGTTCGAAGGTTGCCATCTTCGACTTGTCGAAGAGTGGGCTGTCGGGACCACACCATAGATAGAGGAAGTAGTCGATGGCGTAGTTGCGCTCCTCAGGTGTAGAGTCGGTTTGGAAAGCTGAGCGGATGAGCATACCGATGTTATATAGCAGATCTTTGCCCGAACATGTTGTGCCAGGGATGATTTCTACCTCCTTCAGCTTTCCGTCTTCGTCGAGAGGTATGGAGGCGTGAAAGAGGAGGTTGTTGTTGAACACAGCGTACATGCAACCATGCTGAAGGAGCAGGCGTATGTGCTTGTGCAGTTTCTCACTCACCTGGAACGAGTGGTTGATCTTGTCCATGAGCTGCTTCTCCTCGGGTGTGAGACGATTGGGGTGTTTGGGATCGATGGTGGGGAAGGAGTTGCTCTTGAGCGGATACTCCTTGCCGTTGAGAGTGATTGTGCCCTTGTCGTAGTCGATGTAGTTAAGCATGAGTCGGTCGGACATCTTCCATTTGGCGTGGCGTTTGATGATGGCAGCCTCCTCCTTAAACTGCAGAACGGTTATGGCTTTGTGCATTAGGGCAGCAAGACGTATCGACTTTTCGTCGACACGTGCAGAGTCGGCAGACGAAATCTTAGGGATAAATTCCTCGCAAGGGTCGTCGCCATAGGTGTCCATGGCAAATGTGGCAAGCGGCATGAGGTTGATGCCATAGCCCTCTTCGAGGGTTGTCATATTGGCGTAGCGCAGCGAGAGTCGGATGACGTTGCACTGACATGCGCGATTGCCTGCCATTGCGCCCATCCAAAGCACATCGTGATTGCCCCATTGTATGTCCCAAGAATGGTAGCGCGAGAGGGTGTCGAGAATGATGTGTGCGCCAGGACCGCGGTCGAATATGTCACCGAGGATGTGCAACTGGTCGATAGACAGGCGTTGTATCACGTTGCAGATGGCAATGATGAAATCGTCGGCACGACCAGTAGATATGATTGTGTCGATGATGACGTTGACATAGTCGGCTTTGTTGGCATCGTCTGTGCGCTCGTGCAACAATTCCTGTATGATGTATGAGAAGGAGCGTGGTAGTGCCTTGCGAACCTTCGAGCGTGTGTACTTGCTTGATACCAAGCGACATACCGCTACCAGGTTGTGTATGGTGATGTGATACCAGTCGTCGATGTTTTCCTCGGCTGCTTTTATCAGTTCGAGTTTCTGGTCGGGGTAGTATATCAATGTGCAGAGCTCGCGTGCATCCGATTCGCGCATTAGATTGCCAAAAAGCTCGTTCACCTTGCGTTGTATATTGCCTGAAGCATTCTTCAGAATGTGGAGGAATGCTTCGTATTCGCCATGAATGTCGGCAACGAAGTGCTCGGTACCTTTAGGAAGATTGAGGATGGCCTGCAGATTGATAATCTCGGTGCTTGCTTCAGGGATATTCGGGAATGACTGGGCAAGCAGTTGCAGGTATTTCATATCATTGGCTGTGACTTTATGATTCTTTCTCATGTTCAATGTAATGATGTTGAGAGTTATATAATGTGCTTTTGCATCTGTTTCGTTGTTTTGTCGTCAGATGCGGCTATGGGCATAAAGCCCTCTGTGAGATGCGAATTGGATTCGAGTAGTGCCATTACGGATGTGGCAAAGGACGAAATTTTCAAGGTGTCAAGTGCTTGACGCATTGATTCTTCATCGTAGTTGCTATTAATCAGTGTGTCGGAAAGGTTGTCAAGCAATCTCTGGCGTATCGTCTCGCGTCGGAAAGCGTATTGCAGATATAGCAATTGAGAGCATATTTCGTTAATGGCATGGTCAGGAATGTTCAACGTTTTAACCTTGTTGTTGATTTCAGACATTACCTTTGCTTCATGTTCGTTATACACCTTAGCATATAGGTCGTTGAACTGTCGGAGCATGGTTGTGCGGTCGGTTGTTAAAGTGAATTGCTCGTTGGCAATGACCTTAACAGATGCTTTGGGTAACAATTTCTTTATAAGTTCTGCTTCTGCTGGTCCGCAGCAATGAAATACTGTTGGGGCAAGCATGAGGGAATGGGGAGGGAGAATATCAACCAATCCATTCGCAGATGTGAAAACAACGGGAATACCTTTGTGCGTGTAGCTCTTCATAGTTGTGGCAGTAGTGCCAGACCACTTGCCAAATACATGCACAAGGTCGGGAGCATTGTCCACAACTTCCACATCGCCAATGCTACTAATATTATCGGCGATAGTGTCCAACAATTCCTTGTTCAAAGGAGATGCAGTGCCTTTTAAGAGACTTATAAATTTGATTCTCATATTTTATGTGTAGAAAAATCGTGTTTGTCTGCTCTTATATAGCGCAGTTTGGTGAGTATATCGAACCACAAAAGCGACAATTCGTAGAATGGAACAGACCATGCGGATAGGTGCTCACTGAAGATATTACATTTTCTTTTTACGAAAAATATACGCAATGCTATTGTTGCTATGAGACATAACGCTGCAACAGCTAAAGCAATCCATCTGCCAGTTAGGACTGCAAATACGCCTGTTGTGATTAGGGCGGCATAGTTGATATACATAAACAGTGCATCGGTTAGGTAGGATAGATGCATTAGGGCTTTACGCTCAAGGTGACTACCTACATGACTGTTGGCTATACAGTGTTCTGTCCAGGTCTTTTTATTTGGACAATCGTTGTGTACGAATGAGTCTGGTAGCAATGTGATAGCTGTAGAGTAGGGTCTTGCAAACTTGTTTATTATGAAATCGTATTCGCCATACACGTGCTGCAAGTTGCCGCGATAGCCATCGCCACTGATAAACTCGGAACGTCTGAATGCGATATTTGCACCAGTAGAACGGTAAGCGATACCATGTGCAGCTGTTCGCAGATAATAGCAAGCCTCACGAAGACGTATGAAGCGACGATAGGGCTTCACATCATCCTTATAGTTGGAGTAGCCGAGAACAAGGTTCGTATTGCTATCTATGCTTTCTGCAATGGTTTGCAGCCATTTATCAGAAGCAGGTGCACACGAAGCATTAAGCATAATGACCCAATCGTTGTGGGCAGCCTTTATGCCCAATGAGGCTGACAACTTAGGTTTGCTCATAAAAAGCGAACGCTTGGGGATGTACGTAGCATAAAGGTTCTTGTTGTCAGCGTATTTAGCAAGTACTGCCTCTAAGTCGAGGTCGCCCTTTTCGCCAACAACTACGACTTCAAAGCCTGGTGCATAATCTTGTGAAAAGATAAGTGGCAGGTGTTTGTCAAGTGCCTCCACATTGTTTTGTGAGAGCACAACAACAGTAAGTGGGGGCAATTCAATTGTAGTATCTTTGGTGCTCTTGGTCTTAATAGAACGGAAAAAAGGATTGGCTACTACCGATGCAATGGTCAGTAGTAGAACAATGATACTTATTATGATTGTTATATTATCGATAAACATTTCTGATTATTTACAAATCTTCTGTAATGTAACCTTTAGGCAATTGACGGCAGTTGTATGCGCTTGCCATTATCTCGCCGTATGCACCGGCTGAGCGTATAGCAATGAGGTCACCACGGTGGCACTTATTGAGGTCGATGGCCTTAGCGAAGACATCGCTCGACTCGCAGATAGGTCCTACTACATCGTAAACTTCTGTTGGCTCGTTGCTCGTGAGGTTCTGGATTTTGTGCAGTGCTTGATAAAGAGCCGGACGTATGAGGTCGGTCATGCCAGCGTCAAGAATGGCAAACTGTTTATGTGAGCCTTGCTTTACGTAGAGCACACGAGAGATGAGCGAACCACATTGAGCGACTACAGAGCGTCCAAGTTCGAAATGTAGCTGTTGACCTTCACGCAGACGGAGATGTTCAGCATACGTGTGAAAATACTCTTTGAAGTCGGGTATAGGCTGACGGTCGGGTGAGTCGTAGTTCACACCGAGTCCACCGCCTACATTAATGCTTTGAACATGTATATGGTGCTTATCAAGTTGCACTTGCAGCTCGTTAATGCGATTACATAATGCCTTGAAGTCGCCCATGTCAAGTATCTGAGAACCAATATGAAAGTGCAGACCAACAACATTGATATTATTCATCGTTGTTGCACGTTCTATTACATTCTCCATGTCTTGCATTGCTATACCAAACTTATTCTCTGCGAGTCCGGTCGTGATGTTTGCATGTGTATGGGCACCGATATTAGGATTGATTCGGAAAGCAACATTAGCAGTCTTGTTGGCTGCCACTGCCAACTCTTCGATAACCTCCAGTTCGGCAATCGATTCGACATTGAAGCAGGCAATGCCCTTCTCCAGTCCGAGATTAATCTCCCAATCGCTCTTGCCCACGCCTGCATACACCACCTTGTCAGCAGGAAAACCTGCCTCGATAGCCGCCTTTATTTCGCCGCCACTCACGCAGTCGGCACCAAAACCATACTGGCTGATGATACGCAATATCTTCGGATTGGCATTTGCTTTCACGGCATAATGAACGTGGAAGTTTTCATGCTCCTCACATTCTTGTTTTATAACTTCTAACGTCTTTCGCAGCAACTGCGTGTCGTAATAGTAGTAGGGTGTAACTATGCTATTTAACTTGTCAACCGAAAACATTCTTTGTGTATTTAATGGTTATTACTATAAAATAATGTTAGGAGTTAACTTCGCGTGGCTATGCCATTGTCCTAAGTTAACTCCTATAATCTTAATATCTAACGTTGTTCTTCTTTACTTGTTGTTGAAGAGCACGTCGGAGAGGCTTTGCAATGCGCGTTCCTTGTCAGCTTCTCTGATAAGGAATGATATGTTATAATTGCTTCCACCATACGAAATCATACGCACGGGGATATTCTTCATAGCGTCCAAGACAATGCTTTCGAAGCCGAGGTTGTTCCAGTCGAGGTCGCCCACAACGCATACGATGCACATGTCCGAGTCGACGGTTACGGTGCCATACTTCTTCAGTTCATCTACAATCTCGTTGAGGTGAGACGTGTTGTCGATACTCATCGAAACACCAACCTCACTCGTTGTAATCATATCAATAGGAGTTTGGTAGCACTCGAATATCTCAAATACCTTGCGAAGGAAGCCTGTTGCGAAGAGCATTCGCGACGATTTAATCTTGATAGCCGTGATGTTGTCTTTAGCGGCAACAGCTTTTATCTTACCTCTGAGCAACACGTTATCAATGATAGTGCCCTCTGCCTTAGGGTCGAGAGTGTTCTTAAGGCGTACTGGTATACCTGCGAACTTAGCTGGCTGCACGCATGTTGGGTGCAAAATCTTTGCACCGAAGTATGCAAGTTCGGCAGCCTCTTCAAAGTTGAGCTGGCGAATAGCTTCTGTCTTGTCCACTACACGTGGGTCGTTATTGTGCATACCATCGATGTCTGTCCAAATCTGAATCTCTTCAGCAGGCAAGGCTGCACCAATAAGCGATGCTGTGAAGTCGCTACCACCACGCAACAGATTGTCTACCTCACCATAAGCGTTGCGACATATAAATCCTTGAGTTATATATACCTGATAGCCCTCATTTTCTTTCATTACCGCAGCCAACTTCTCTTTGATGTAGTGAGTGTCGGGTTCGGCGTTCTTGTCAGTACGCATAAAGTCGAAAGCAGAAAGTAGAACCACCTTTACGCCCTTCTCTAAAAGGAAGTTTGTAACCATGTTGGTGCTAATAATTTCGCCCTGCGCTACGATATTCTTTTCCTCAAAGCTTGTGAAGAGGTCTTTTGTGAACGAACGGAGATAGTTGAACTCTGATGCAAGAAACTCGCGAGTGCGCTGTTTGTATTCGTCGGTAGAGTAGAGCTCCTCTACATGCTGCATATATTTCTGCTCAAGATTATTGATTACATCGTTAGCTCCGTCGGAGTTCTTCTTGTAGAGGTAATTGGCAATCTCTATGAGTGAGTTTGTTGTTCCTGACATTGCAGACAACACAACAAACACTTGTTCTCCTGACTCAGAGACCATTGTCGCAACGGATTTCATGCGTTCCGGAGTACCTACAGAGGTACCTCCAAATTTCATTACTTTCATTATTGTTTTATTATTTGTTTTATACGTTTATACGTTTACTTGTTATATTTATCTGTGACATTACATAACTTGCCATCTTCACACTTGAACACTTTACCAGGGAATTTCTCAATGAGTCCGTGGTTGTGGGTCGAGAATACGACTGCGGTACCCGTATGGCTTATTTCGTAGAGCAAACCGACAATCTTTTCAGCTGTCTCAGGGTCGAGATTACCTGTAGGTTCGTCTGCGATGATAATCTTAGGACTATTGAGCAAGGCACGTGCAATGGCGATGCGCTGTTGCTCACCACCAGATAATTCATGTGGCAGACGCAACTTCTTGTCCTGCATACCTACTGCTTCAAGCACCTGCTCTATGCGCGCAGCAATTTCTTTGGACGACTTCCAACCTGTGGAATGCAGCACGAACTCAAGATTTCTGTACACATTGCGATCGTGTAGCAGTTGAAAATCTTGAAAGATGACACCCATCTCACGACGTAGCGCAGGGATATCTCGGCGCTTTATGCTGAGCAAATCACGGCCTAAGACCTCTGCCTTTTCGGCATCGTCTTTGTCGAAATCTACTTCGCAATATATTGTTTTCAAGAGCGATGATTTGCCCGAACCAACTTTGCCAATTACATAAACAAACTGGTCGGTGTCAACTTGAAAGTCAACATCGTTGAGTACAGTTCCGTCTGCCTGATATACATTTGCTTTTTGATAATCTATTAACATCTTCGTTCTGTTATTTTACTGCCATTGATGATAGCAAGCGCAAAGTTACGAATTTTCTTTGTAACTATGTGGCGTTTATGCATATTAATTGTGTATGGACGCTATTATTTCAGTGCTTCAAGTTCCTCAGAGAGTTCAGTCCAACGCTCTTCTTCTTCATCCATTCTCGATTTTATTTCGGTGTATTCGCTAATGAGAGTCATATCGGCAGCATTCTCTGGCAGACAAAGCAATGTGTCAATCTCGGCAATTCGCTTCTCCATTGCCTCAATTTTTGTTTCCGACTCTTTTATTAGCTTCTCTACACGACGTATCTTCTTTTGTTGCTCCTTGTGCTCTGCATAACTGATTTTTCCTGAATTAGTTATTGTATCATCGTTTGTTTGTGTAGAGGTTGTTGTGGACGCTGCCGACTGTGAATTCATTGCCGATAATTCGTTGAGATTATTGATATCTCTTGCGCGCAGATAGTCGTAGATGCCCCCCAAGTGCTCACGCACGACACCACCACCAAACTCATAGATCTTTGACACAAGACCATCAAGGAACTCTCGATCGTGGCTAACAATGATTGCCGTTCCATCGAAAGCATTGATGGCTTCCTTCAGCACTTCTTTTGATGCCATGTCCAAATGGTTTGTTGGCTCGTCGAGAATGAGCAGATTTACCGGCTCAAGCAGCAGTTTAATCATAGCCAGTCGGCTACGCTCGCCACCAGACAATACCTTAACCTTCTTATCGATGGCTTCACCACTAAACATAAATGCACCAAGGATGTTCTTTATCTTTAAGCGGACTTCACCCTTTGCAACACGGTCTATCGTATCAAATACGCTTATCTCTCCATCAAGCAGCTGTGCCTGGTTTTGAGCGAAATAGCCAATCTGCACGTTGTGACCCACCTTAAGGTTTCCCGTGAATGGAATCTCGCCCATGATGCACTTCACGAGAGTTGATTTGCCCTCGCCGTTCTTGCCAACGAACGCCACCTTCTCGCCTCGCTTTATGGTGAGGTTTACATCCTTGAACACGGTATGCTCACCGTAGTCCTTGCGCACATCCTCGCAGATGATGGGGTAGTCGCCCGAACGTAGACATGGCGGAAACTTTAGGTGCATCGTTGTATTGTCCACTTCGTCTACTTCAATAGGCACAATCTTCTCCAACTGCTTGATGCGGCTCTGCACCTGCACAGCCTTTGTCGGCTTGTATCTGAAACGTTCTATAAAGTCCTTGATGTCAGCTATTTCCTTTTGCTGATTCTCGTAAGCACGCAATTGCTGTTCATGGCGTTCGGCGCGCAGTTTCACGTACTCATCGTACTTCACCTTGTAGTCGTTCACCTGACCGCACGATATCTCTATGGTGCGGTTTGTGACGTTGTTGATGAACGCTCGGTCGTGGCTAACTAATACTACAGCCTTTGCGCTCTGTTGTAGGAAGCGTTCGAGCCAACCGATACTCTCTATGTCGAGGTGGTTGGTAGGCTCGTCGAGCAACAGCACGTCGGGTCGGCGCAGCAGAATCTTCGCCAGCTCGATACGCATACGCCAGCCGCCGCTGAACTCCTTCGTAGGGCGGTCGAAGTCGTTGCGTGTGAAACCAAGACCTGTGAGCGTTCGCTCTATCTCTGCTTCATAGTTGTCGCCACCAATCATCATGTAATGATCGTGCTTCTGCGTGAACTTCTCCACCAGCTCGGCATACTCAGGACTCTCGTAGTCGGTGCGCTCTGCCATCTGCTGGTTGAGCTCCTCTATCTGCGCCTTCAGCTTGGCCGTGTCGGCGAACGCCTTGCGTGCTTCCTCCTTTACGGTTGTGTTATCCTGCAACACCATCACCTGCGGCAGATAGCCGATAGTGGTGTCTGTCGGTATCGCCACATTGCCTTCAGTAGGCTTCTGCAGCCCGCATATAATCTTTAGCATCGTCGATTTGCCGGCACCGTTCTTGCCCACAAGTGCTATGCGGTCGCGGTCGTTCACTACGAAACTTACGTTGCGGAACAGCGGCTTAACACCAAACTCTACTGACAGTTGTTCTATTGAAATCATCTATATCTGTTGTTTAAATATATCTGTTGTTTAAATACTTGTTTTAATTGGACTTTGTATATCTACCTTCCATTGTTTGCCAATCTTTTTTAGTGTTAGCTTGAATTTGGCATTGGGACAAATTACGCCAGGTTTGCCGATTGAGTCACAGTTGAGGAAATTGCGCACTTCCATAATGATAGTTGCACTATCACCGTCAAATTCCACCAATCCTACCGTACATGTCGCAGAATCGGTTTGGTTGTTGAGTATGTCTAAATCTTCTTGCGTTATGTTCGATGCCTTAAGACGCACCCATTTTTCTGACTCGGGTGTACATTCTGATAATGCTTGGCAGTATTGCAAGTTAAAGTATTTTTGAGCAAAACTGACTGCACTCTGCTCTATGGCTTTCTCCTCGCTGTATGAACATGAACCCATTAACAACAGTGCTATTAAAAGTCCTACAACGCTAAACCAATTATGTGTACGACCATTGCTTCTCGTATCCATCATATATTTGTTATTTGTAAATATATCATTTGAAATATGCAAAGTTACTGATTTTTATAATGATTTGAGCATTTTTACGAACAAAACATTGCATCTTCATTACTATCGACATATTGTACGTTTGTTTATAGTTTAGGCAAAATGTCGTTAAAGTTTTGTGCTAAACCAATATTTTTTAATAACTTTGTAATACGAAACCCCTACATATTTCTCATTACCTTATAATATAGCAATGTTTAAATTTATATCATTTGGCAGCGGAAGTTGTGGCAACTGCTACTATATATATACTGAGCACGATGGACTTTTAATCGATGTAGGTGTAGGAACACGAAGCCTCAAAAAGCATTTTATCGACTATGGCTTGCATATGCCTGGAGGATTCAGTTCAATACTCGTGACACACGATCATGCTGATCACATCAAATCAGTGGGAAGCCTCAGTAAGAAGCTAAACCTTCCTGTGTATGCAACGCGCCTTGTCCATTCCGGGATGGACAACAACTATTGTATGAAACTGAAACTTGCGCAAGCAAATCGTCATTATGTGATGAAGGGAGAGGCTTTCGAGGCAAGTGGGTTCCATATTACACCATTTGGAGTGCCACACGATAGTTCAGACAATGTTGGTTACTCAATAGAGTATGAAGGTGTTGTGTTTACCTTACTCACCGACGTTGGTCATATTACAGAGGAAATGAAAACTATCATCCGCAATACAGACTATCTCGTTATAGAAGCTAATTACGATCTGCAAATGCTACAAAACGGTCCCTATCCACGCCATTTGCAAGAACGTATACAATGCGGAACCGGGCATTTGAGTAATGCACAATGTGGTGCAGCACTCGTAGAAAATTATACAGAACGCCTAAAGCACATATGGCTCTGCCATCTAAGCGAAGAGAACAATCACCCAGAATTGGCTCGCAAGTCGATTGAGCAGGCTCTTTCTGACGCAGGCATTAAGGTGAAACTCGATGTACTTAGACGCAAACAGCCGACAGGCGTGTTTGAACTTGTTTAAAGCAAAAGACCCTGCCTAAAAGAATTGGCAGGGTCTTTTCAATTAATCAATTACTATGGAAGTGTAGTTTTAGTTTTCCATGAATTTCTTGGCTGCTCTCAGCTGGTGGCGCATGTTACTGAGCAACTGCTGGCTCTCCTGCAGGAGATTGAGATATACGAGCGATACCTGCAGTAGGTTGTTGTCCTTCATCTCCGTGATGCGGTCGATGTGGCGTTTACGGACAATAGAGAGTTCGTCCTTACATTTGTCTGCAAGTGCAAGAGTATCGCGGTAATGTTCGAAACGGCATGTTGAAATCTGTGTCTCGGTCTGTTGCATCAGGTCGTTGATTGTAGCACGCAGCGGACGGAACTCGTTGATGTAGACCTGTGGAACAGGGTTGAAATTGTTGTCCACATGCTCCTTTATCGGTTCGAGAATACGACGCAGACAGTAGATGTACTGCTCCGAAGAGTTGATGCCCAGATGGAACCATGTGTTGCGTTCTATTGCGATCTCTGTCGGAACACGCTTAAGGGCGAGCAACTCCTGGCGACGGAACTTCTTTAGCATGTCCTTCTCTTTACTCAGTTCGTTGCTCACTTTGCGCAGAGTGCGTGTGCGCTCGTTCTCCAAACCGTCGATTATGTTGTTAAATTCGTCGATAGCAAAGCGTGTCATGAAACTCTGTGTGCGTGATACGTGCTTCATAAGTAGATCAAGCACAATTTCCGGATCGCGGGTGCGCATCATCAGACGGAATACGTCTTCCTTCTCGCCCTCTTTCTCCTTACTTGCATATTTGCGGTTACTCTTGATGAGCAACGCAACTACTAAAACCATGAACAAAATCTTAGCGAGTATGCCGCCGTAGAACATTATCAGACAGACAAGGGCACAAGCACCGAAAGCTACAGCTGCGGTGATGAACCAACCACCGATTACGCTGATAACACCTGTCACGCGGAATACGGCACTTTCTCGACTCCAAGCGCGGTCGGCAAGCGAAGAACCCATTGCCACCATGAACGTAACGTATGTTGTAGAGAGTGGCAACTTGTAGTTGGTGCCAATCGTGATAAGCATTGATGCGAGCACGAGGTTGATGGCTGCACGAACCACGTCGAACGCAGCTCCGTCGTTAAGCTCTGCCTCCTGCTTGTTGAAGCGGCTGTCAATCCAGCGTGAGATAGACTTCGGCATGTACTGCATTACCCAACCATTGCCGTCCTGAGTGACGCGTACGATACTGCGTGCAGCACGGCTCGAGCCGAACATCTCGTCGCCTTCGTCCTGACGGCTGAGGTCGACGCTGGTCTTAATCACGTTGCGTGCTTTCTTTGAAGTAGCCATAGCCGCAATCATGACTACGCCTGCAGCAAGTAGATAGATTGAAGGTGTCTGTGCCGACTCCATAAGCGAAGTCATCATAAAGTCTCTCGCGCCAATGCCATTGCTATTAGCCATGTAGTCGCGGAACGAATCCATACCGGCGAGAGGTACACCGATGAAGTTCACAAGGTCGTTGCCGGCGAAAGCCATAGCAAGAGCGAAAGTGCCCATGAGCACGATGAACTTGAACACGTTTATGCGCAACATGTGCAGAACCTGCATCAGAATTGTAGAGCCTACGAACGTGTAGATCAGCAACAACGATATGTTTCCGTCAATCCATGCGCGAACGTCTTCTGCGATGAAGCGACTCTTGCCCAAACCTTTCAAGAAAATAAAGTAGGAGAGGGCTGTGAAGGCAATGCCGCCGAAGAGTGCGATAGAATAACGTGAGTGTTTCTTATAATTAAAAGTGAACACTATACGTGAGAGCCATTGCACAATCATACCGAAGAAGAAGGCTATAGCCACACTCACGAAGATAGCCACGATAACACTCAACGCCTTGTCGGTGTTAAGCAAATCGGCAAATTCGAGTGATGGGTCTCCTGCAATCTTGATAGCCGCAAGCACGAACGTACCGCCAAGTAACTCAAACACGAGCGAAACGGTAGTAGAAGTAGGCATACCGAGCGTGTTGAACATGTCGAGCACAATAACATCTGTTACCATGACGGCAAGGAAGATGGTCATCACGTCGTAGAACGAGAAATTGGCTGGCTGCATAATACCATGACGTGCTACGTCCATCATACCTGAGGACATTACTGCTCCAATCGCCACACCTGCCGAAGCAACGATGAGCACCGTGCGGAACTTTGCCACTTTCGCTCCAATGGCACTGTTAAGGAAATTGACGGCATCGTTACTTACTCCAACAAAAAGGTCAAATACTGCCAGACATAGCAGAAAGACCACAATCGCTAAATAAATTGTTTCCATTTATGTTTAATTCTTTGGTTTTTTCACACTGCAAAATTACTTGCTATGTATTACACCATGTTTAAACACATATTACAATCCGGTTACAACCAACAAAAACTGTCTGTATGATGGTGGTATACATTGCAAAAAAAGCATAAAATAGGGAAAATCCTAATTCTTTTTAGGCAAAATCCCTATACTTATATAATATTTCGCATTAATTTTGTAGTTGAAAAAGTAGCAGCCTTGTATATAGAGGGCTGGTGATAGTAGAACTTAAAACAAAACTATTATGATACAAAGATTGTTATTGGCAGCAATTATTGGAGTAATCTCACTCCCGATGATGGCGCAGGATGATGACATGTACTTTGTTCCAAAGAAACAGAGTAAAGATGTGATAGTATTTGAGAAAGGTGACGGAACCTATGATTTGACAGCACTTGACTCAACAACCATGGTAATGTCGGATTCTGCTCAATATTTCGATGATATGAACGATGAATTCGTGTATTCTCGTCGTATGGAACGCTTCGACGACTACTATTGTCCGTCGCTCTATAGCTATTGGAATGATCCATATTGGTATGGAGCGTATGGTTGGTATTCGCCATATCGTCCTTATTGGTCTTCACGATGGAATTTCTATTATTCATGGTACAACCCATGGTATACTCCGTGGTATTATGATTGTTGGGGATGGCACTATCCTTATTGGGGATGGGGCGTTCCTTATGTACATTATTCATATCGAGGCAGACCCAATCCTACACGTAATTTCACTGCATCAGGGTTTGGTAGCAGAGTAAGATACGACAATCGCACCACAACACGCACTCATCGCAACAGTTTTGGTCAGCGTACAACAGTACGTAATAATTCTCGCTACGATAATAACCGCCAACAGAATTGGCAATACAATCGTCGTCAAAATGGCCAACCATCGTACGGCAGAAACAATGGATTTGGAAGCAATCGTGGAAGTTTTGGAAATGGTTTTGGCGGAGGTAGTCATAACGGCGGAGGCTTCAGCGGTGGCAGTCGTGGTGGCGGCTTTGGCAGCAGACGATAATATGTTGCTGTAGGGTTAGCACTTTAAAATATTAATTTAAACTGATTAGCAATGAAAAAGATTATAATAGCCTTTTCGTTTACAATGCTTGGTGTTGCAGCAATGGGTCAAGAAACATATGATAATGCGCAACTTGCATCGAAAGACTTGAATGGCACAGCGCGCTATGTAGGTATGGGAGGCGCGATGGAAGCACTCGGAGCCGACATTTCTACAATGTCATCCAATCCTGCAGGTATAGGACTCTTTCGTCGTAGTATGGTAAGTGGTTCGTTTGGCTTCAACAGCCAATCGGACGCAGCGGATATTGGAAAACGAAAGACTAAAGCAAGTTTCGACCATGCTGGCTTTGTGCATACAATGCGTTCTGGAAGAAATTCGTATGTCAACTTTGGTGCAAGTTACACAAAGAGCCGTAATTTTAACCAAATACTTACGGCTACGGGACGTTTGAATGGTGCTTCGCAGAACAAACTGTCGAGCATGAAGAATTACAACGATTTATATCGTTTGGAGAAACATAACGGAGAGCTCACAAGCCAATGGGGAACAAACAATAATCCCGACTTACCATATAACCAAGTGGATTATCTTTATAGCAATGCATTGCTAAACGATAAAAACTCCCAACTCGTTGGTATGAACGTTAATGGCTATAACGGTGGAAACTATCTTGGAGATGCAAGCGGAGTATTAGATGCGTCGGGTAAGCATCGAGCCGCATACTACAATGCTGACGGATACGACTTCTTTCGTGGTACAAGCGGATATATCGGAGAGTACAACTTCAATATCAGCGGAAACTCTCGTAATCGTTTTTACTGGGGTTTGACGTTTGGACTCTATGATGTAAACTATAGTCATGCCTCAGAGTACACAGAACGACTTGTTGATAATGCACAGAGTTCAATTGGTACAGTTACAATTGCTGACGAACGTACCATATCTGGTACTGGCTTTGACGTAAAGGCAGGTGTTATCTTCCGTCCAATAGAAGACTCGCCATTCCGAGTAGGTTTGTATGTACACACTCCGACTTGGTACGACCTGAAAACAGAGAACAGAACAACGCTTGTAAGCAAACTCGCTGACGGCTGTGGTAACGGTAACAAGTCGACAAGCGGCAGATACGACTATAAGTTCTATACTCCTTGGCGCTTCGGCGGTAGCCTTGGCTATACCGTAGGCAACTATCTGGCTTTGGGTGCCACCTATGAATATACGGACTATAGCTATTCGGATATTCGCGTAAATGAAGGTGGCGTTTACGACTATTGGGGTAATTACTACGAAGAATCCTCACGCGACCAGGCAATGAAGGGCAACATAAAGAATGTGCTTAAGGGCGTATCTACGGTGAAGGTTGGTGCTGAGTACAAGCCTATGCCAAATCTTGCAGTGCGCCTTGGTTACAACTATGTCTCGCCGATGTACAACAAGAATGGTTACAAGGATGGAACATTGAACTCGTATAGCACTTATTATAGTTCGTCAACCGATTATACTAATTGGAATGCGACAAATCGAGTGACTGCAGGTGCAGGTTATACGTATAAGAAGTTCTCTATAGACTTGGCATATCAATATAGTCGTACAACTGGTGAGTTCTTCCCATTTATGAGCTACTCAGACTTAGATGCTGTTAATGGAGATCAACAGAAATATGACTCAGGATACGATAACTTCTGCGATGGGCAGAAGGTGAGCAACAAGCATCATCAACTGATACTTACGCTTGGCTACAGGTTCTAATAAGACGCTTGCAAGAAAGTTTTTTACCAAAAAAGGCTGTATAAATTTGCAGCATAGGAAAAAAAACAATACCTTTGCATCGCATTTGAGCAAAAAGCAAAAGCCGATATGGCTCAGTTGGTAGAGCAACGCATTCGTAATGCGTGGGTCCCCGGTTCGAGTCCGGGTATCGGCTCTTTGTTTTTAATGTGAGATAGAGTGGAATGCGGCAATAGCTCAGTTGGTAGAGCACTCGCTTCCCAAGCCAGAGGTCACGGGTTCGAACCCCGCTTGCCGCTCTTGATTGCATGTTTTTTAAGAAAAGATTTCAACTTTAATACGAAAGCGACTCAATTACGGGTCGCTTTTTCTTTTTATGTGTTTTATTTTTGAAGTTTGTATTTATATAATGGTGGTTTCTTGATTATTATTCGTAATTTTGTACCGATTAAACTTTCGTAAGAAACAATTGCTTTTATTAAAAACATGAATGAATTCGAACTTATTGCCAAAACCTTCATGGGCTTAGAGCCGGTATTGGCAAAAGAGCTTACCCAACTGGGTGCAAACAATGTACAGATAGGTCGTCGTATGGTGTCATTTACAGGTGACAAAGAAATGATGTATCGTGCAAACTTCCAACTTCACACAGCTATTCGTATTTTAAAGCCTATCGCAAGATTCAAGGCTCGCTCGGCTGATGAGGTTTATGAAGAGGTAAAGAAGATCGATTGGAGTAAGTACATCGAAAAGGGAAAGACTTTCTCTGTAGATTCTGTAGTGTATTCTGAAGAATTCCGCAACTCACGTTTCGTTACATATAAGGTCAAGGACGCTATCGTCGACCAATTCCGTGAGAATACTGGTACACGCCCTAATATTTCTGTAAGCAACCCAGACATTCGCTTGAACATCCATATAGCTGAGGCTGATGCGACATTGTCACTTGACTCAAGTGGCGAGTCGCTTCATCGTCGTGGCTATCGTCAGGAGTCGGTTGAAGCTCCGCTTAATGAAGTGCTTGCTGCAGGTATGATTCTTATGACAGGTTGGCGTGGTGAGACCGACTTCATCGATCCTATGTGTGGTTCGGGTACTTTGCTCGTAGAGGCCGCGCTTATTGCTCACAATATGAGCCCTGGTATCTTCCGCAAGGAGTTTGCTTTCGAGAAGTGGCCTGACTTCGATGCTGAGTTGTTCGATACAATCTACAACGATGATTCGCAGGAGCGTGAGTTCACACATCATATCTATGGTTACGATATCGACATGAAGGCTGTGAACACAGCGCGTCTAAACGTGCGTGCAGCAGGTCTTTCTAATGATATTACGGTAGAGAATGCCGACTTCAAGGACTTCACTCAGCCAAAGGAGAAGAGTCTGCTTGTTGTTAACCCGCCTTATGGTGAGCGTATCTCTACTCCGAACTTGCTCAATACATACAAGATGATTGGCGAGCGTCTGAAGCACGCTTTCATGGGCAACGAGGCTTGGGTACTCAGCTATCGTGAGGAATGTTTTGAGGCTATCGGCTTGAAGCCGTCTATCAAGATTCCGGTTTACAACGGATCTTTGGAGTGTGAATTCCGCAAGTACGCAATCTTCGACGGCACTATGAAGGACTTCCGTCAGGAGGGTGGCATTGTGAAGACTGAGGACGAAAAACGTCAGATGGCAGAGAAGCATCGCTTCAAGAAGAATCGTGAGTTCAAGAAGCGCCTCGACGAGGACGAGGAGAATGCAGAGTCAGATATCCGTTCATTCAAATTCCACTCTATAGAGCGTCGCAAGCAGAGCGATGAACGCCGTGGCGGAAACGACAGAAGGGGACGCGACCGCTTCGACCATGACGACAAGGACTTCAAGGGAAAGGGCTTTAAGTCTAAAGGCTTCGGCGACAAGGGTGGTAAGTCTTTCGGCAAGGGCTCACGCTACGGAAAGAGTGACAGAAAACGTTCTAACAGAGATTTTGACAATGAAGATTAAGTTTTTTACAGTTTTGCTGGGGTTGTTCACCTCACTTAACATGAATGCTCAGGAGCTGAAATCTTTCACACTTGAAGATCTCAACTTCGGTGGTAAAAACTATCGCAACTTCGTGCCCCAGAACCGTAACTGCGTGTGGTGGGGCGACCAGCTTGTGCGTGTTGAATCTGACGCTTGCTATCTTGTGAACAAGCAGAATGGCAAGGAGACACAGCTCTTCACGGTAAGTCAAGTTAACCAATGGGCAGGTCTGACAAAGGATATCAAAGTGCGCTCTTTGCGTGGCGTATCTTTCCCTTATGCCGACAAGTCGCTCGTTGTGGTTAACACCGGCGAGCGCATATATACCATCGACTTCAAGAGTGGCTCATTGAAGAAATGCAACGAGTTCGTTGACGACGAGTATATGCTTGAGATGAATGCACAGAGCGATGCTATCGCTTATCTTAAGGATAACAACCTCTATGTATTACGTGGCGACAAGAAGTGGCAGTTGTCTACTGACGGTTCACGTGAGATTGTCTACGGTCAGAGCGTTCATCGTGATGAGTTCGGAATCCGTAAGGGCACATTCTTCAGCAACAGCGGTGAGAAACTTGCTTTCTATCGCATGGACCAGAGCATGGTGACAGACTATCCACTTGTAAATATACCAGAAGTTAGCTTCCAGCCGGAGAATGGCAAGTCGCGTATAGCAACTCTTGCTCCTGAGAAGTACCCGATGGCTGGCGAGACAAGCCACAAGGTTACTGTTGGTGTGTTTGATATAAACACTGGCAAGACTGTTTATCTAAAGGCAGGTGACCCAACGGACCGTTACTTCACAAACATAGCGTGGTCGCCAGACGACAAGACCATCTATATGTTCGAGCTTAACCGCGACCAGAATGATTGCCGTCTGATTAGTTATGACGCAACAACCGGCGAAAAGACTGGCGAACTCTATCGCGAGACCGATGCGAAATACGTTGAGCCACAGCACCCGATCGTTTTTTTGCCATGGGACAATAGCACATTCCTTATGCAGAGTCGTATTGATGGCTACAACCATCTCTATCTTTGCACTATCGGCAAATCGGGCAGTCGTATGGCAAGCAATACCGTTTCGCTTGAGGTGAAGCAGCTAACTAAAGCTAAGTGGGAGGTTCTCGAGTTCATGGGCTTCAACACCAAGCGCAAGGGCATTGTCATCGCATCAAACGAGATAAGTCCGATTCAGCGCAATCTCTTCTTTGTAGACCTAAAGACAGGTAAGCGCACTCGCATGGACGAAGGTGGCAATGGCTGGCACAATGGTTCATTGAGTCCAAGTGGTCAGTATATATACGACAACTATTCTGAACCGGACGTACCACGCAACATAGCTATTATGAATGTTGCAAACGGCAAATGCTTCTCTTATTTTAAGGCTGAAGATCCGTGGAAGGGATATAAGGTTCCCGAGTACAGTTGCGGTACGTTAAAAGCTGCTGACGGCACAACCGACCTTTACTGGCGTATGGTTAAGCCGATAGACTTCGATCCGAACAAGAAATATCCTACTGTTGTCTATGTGTACGGCGGTCCACACGCACATAACGTTGACGCTCGCTGGCACTATAGCAGTCGCAGTTGGGAGACATACATGGCACAGAAAGGATATGTTCTTTTCATTCTTGATAACCGCGGATCGGAAAATCGTGGCAAGGAGTTTGAGCAAGTCACATTCCGTCAGCTCGGACAGGAGGAAATGAAGGACCAAATGAAGGGCGTAGAATACCTCAAGTCGCTTCCTTACGTAGATGCCGACCGTATCGGCGTTCATGGTTGGAGCTATGGTGGCTTTATGACCATTTCGCTTATGACAAACTATCCTGACGTGTTTAAGGTAGGTGTAGCCGGTGGTCCGGTTATCGACTGGAAGTGGTACGAGGTGATGTATGGTGAGCGCTATATGGATACACCGCAGCAGAACCCAGAGGGCTATGCAAAGACATCGCTCCTTAACACTGCCAAGAATTTGAGGGGTAAGCTTCAGATTATTCAGGGTTATAACGACCCGACTTGCGTACCGCAGCATTGTCTCACATTCCTTAAAGCATGTATAGCCGCAGATACACAGCCTGATTTCTTTGTATATCCAGGCGAACCACATAATATGCGCGGTCATCAGAGTGTACATTTGCACGAGCGCATTACGCAATATTTCGAGGATTACTTGAAATAAAGCAACTATGCAGGAGGGCGTAGCGAACGATACATATACATCAAATATCTATCGTTACACCCTCCTACAAATTTAAAAAAACACGAATCATTAATCATTAAACTTTATAGTAATGAAAGTTCTATTGTTAGGAAGCGGTGGTCGCGAGCACGCATTAGCTTGGAAAATCGCTCAAAGCTCAAAGGTGGAGAAACTCTTTATCGCTCCTGGTAATGCAGGCACACAAACGGTCGGTGAGAATGTAGATATTAAAGCCGATGACTTTGAGGCTTTGAAGAACTTCGTAGTGGAGAATGGTGTAGACATGGTAATTGTCGGACCTGAGGACCCATTAGTAAAGGGCGTTTACGATGATTTCAAGAACGATGAACGCACAAATAACATACCCGTAATTGGTCCGTCTAAGGCTGGTGCGGTATTGGAAGGCAGCAAAGACTTTGCAAAGCAGTTTATGAAGCGCCATAACATTCCGACAGCTAAATACGAGACATTCGACGGCACAACAGTAGAAGAAGGTCTGAAGTTCCTTGAGACATTGAAGGCTCCTTATGTGCTTAAGGCTGATGGCTTGTGTGCTGGCAAGGGTGTTCTTATTCTCCCAACGCTCGAAGAGGCAAAGAAGGAGTTTAAGGAGATGCTTGGTGGCATGTTCGGAAACGCTTCTGCCCGTGTGGTTATTGAGGAGTTTCTTAGCGGCATAGAGTGCTCTGTGTTTGCTTTGACTGATGGTAAGAACTATAAGATTCTGCCCGAGGCAAAGGACTACAAACGCATCGGTGAGCATGATACGGGTCTTAACACTGGTGGTATGGGCAGCGTATCTCCGGTTCCGTTCGCAACAAAGGAATGGATGCAGAAAGTGGAAGATCGCATCATTCGCCCGACAGTAGAGGGTCTTGCTGAAGAAAACATCGAATACAAAGGCTTCATCTTCTTCGGACTTATCAATGTCGAGGGTGAACCTATGGTTATTGAGTACAACTGCCGAATGGGCGATCCAGAAACCGAAACCGTAATGTTGCGTCTGAAGAGCGATATCGTCGACTTGTTTGAAGGTGTTGCAGAGGGTAACCTTGATAAACGCGATATGGAGTTTGATGAGCGTGCTGCAGTATGTGTAATGCTTGTAAGTGGTGGCTATCCGCAGACTTATGCTAAGGGATATGAGATTACTGGTCTTGATAAGGTTGAAGGCTCTGTAGTGTTCCACGCAGGCACAAAGATGCAAGACGGCAAGGTTGTGACAAGCGGTGGACGTGTTATTGCCGTAAGTTCTTATGGCAAGGACAAGTCAGAGGCTTTGCAGAACTCATTCACTCAAGCACAGAAGATAGAGTTTACGGACAAGTATTTCCGTAGAGACATCGGTCAGGATTTATAATTCTCATTAGATTTGAACGTTAAAAGATTTCAAAATAAGGTTGCAGAGAGTCGCATTGCGCTCCCTGCAACCGCTGTTTATGTACTAACCATGTGTGCACTGTCAGGTATGTTTGGCGGTGGCAGGTGGTTGCAGGTGGCCTTGCTTTGTTTTGCAGGTTACCTAATGTTCCAGTTGAATAATGTGAACGCCCTAATTCGTATATTCAGCCGCATGGTTTCATGCTCGTATCTTGTACTTATGACCATGGCGTTCTTTCTTTTTGAAGATATTGCGAATAGCATTATTTCTGTTCTTGCCATCGCTTTTTACATGTTCTTCTTCAGTATTTATCAGGAGGGGAGGGCTGTTGGCAGAATTTTCTATGCCTTTGCGATATTGGGAACAATGAGTGTTATATTTGTTCAAACCTTATATTTTGTGCCGATTATATGGGTATTGTTATTTACTAACATTATGGCAGGTAATGTGCGCATGATAGTGGCTTCACTCTTAGGACTAATATTGCCCTATTGGTTCATCGGTGCCTACGGAGTGTTTTCGGGTAATGCATTACTGATAATACCACATTTTGAAGCCTTACTTGAATTCGGACCATTAGCCGACTGGCAAGTAGTGAGCCGTGCAGAGATATTTACCATGTGTTTTGTTGCGTTGCTTTCCATTACAGGTATGATACATTTCCGCTTGAACAACTATAAGGACAAGATTCGCACGCGTATGCTATTCGAGATATTCTCAGTCATGAACCTCTGTTTGATAGTGTTTATTGCGCTTCAACCTAATCTGATAGAGCCTCTCTTGACATTGTTGATTGTCAATACAGCTCCAATGATAGCACATTATATTGCGCTCACGAACACAAAGGTTACAAATGTGTCATTCTACATAATTGTATTAATAACTCTTGGCATAACAATAGGCAACGTATGGACACTCTTTTAAATTTTCTTATCGACTGGGGATATTGGGGAATGTTAGTTGCGTCGTTCTTAGCGGGTAGTTTTTTCCCATTCAGTAGTGAGGCTGTTATGCTCGCATTGCAAGCAGCAGGACTCGAACCTCTACCGCTCGTGATATATGCTACAATAGGCAATGCGTTGGGATCTTACTTCAACTATGGGGTAGGACGATTAGGTAAACTCGAATGGATTGAAAAATATCTGCACGTTAGTGCAGAGAGCTTGAAGAAGGCGGAGCACTTCATGGGTGGTAGAGGCGCATTCATGGGTATATTTGCATTTCTTCCTATTCTTGGAAGTGCCATAACCATTATGCTTGGACTAATGAAGGCAAACATACCTATCGCTTTTACGACAATAGCCGTAGGAAAACTCTTACGATACGTAATACTTGCCTTTGGTGGTACATTCTTATTCTAAAATGTGGAGCTATGAATTCATAGCTCCACATTCTGGACATTCTCCCTTTTTATGTAGCTTTGCTCCACAATTACCACATGCGTATTTAAAGTAGTTGTTGCGTGCATATACTCTTAATGCATAATACATATATGCAATCAATATTACATATCCTATATAATATAATGTGGTAATGCTGAATATTATATAGTTGGCAGCGCAGACTGCTGCCAATCGGCAGAGGTATAGTGTGGCTGCTGTTGGCGAAAGCTTATGGTAGACATCATCAATGGTGGCGATGAGGATTATCATCATTGACCATACCGATATCAAGAACACAGCGAGTATTGGCGACAAGGCAAATGGGTTCAGCGTGGGATGGAAGTAGAAGTAATGCCATGTGTCGGGTGCAAAGAGCTGGATACTCGAATAGAACGTAGCTGCAGCAGCTACGGTTATTGCCAACAGGGTAGGATAGAACGAGTCGATATCATCGAAATGTACTACCTTTACTTTGCGACGTTGCAGGCGATACACAACATAGCCTCCTGCTATCAAACTGATAATGATGAGGAATATGAGCAGGTGTACGTCGGAGAACGTCAGTATGAACTGTGATATGGGGTCGTCGGGTACCACCGACTTTAGTAATTCGCTCTCGTGTATCCAGCCAAATTCGTATTGATCGCTTGCTATTTCAATCCAAACCGAGTCTATTGGGTCATCTTTCAGTATCTTTATGTCAGCCACCACGATGTGCGAATTCTTCTTTATTGCGAATGAGTCGATTGCCATATTGCTCAGCATCTCCTCTGGTTGTTGCTTGAGCAGATGTATGGAGTCTTTCCTCACAACGAAGTTGTAGTTCTGTGCATAGTGGTGAGTTTTGTAAAATTCGTAGTTGAAGTTCTGCATCTCGCTTACACTATCAAGATTATATCCTGCCACTTCATGTGTTTGAGTAGAGTGTGGAACAGCCGAAGGCTGAGCCTTATCATTCGGATTAGAATGATAACACCCTGCCAACGCCATCGTTGTTATCAGTAATGATATGAATTTTACAAATCTGTGCATTAACTAATTCTTTTTTAATTAAGATTGTTACTATTCTGCGTAAACCTCCATCTGACATTTTGCACAATTGAATGCAAGGCGCACACGTATGCCGTTCTTTGCTTCAAGATATAGTGGTTCATGCCATGTGGGACGCTTGCCACCATTCTTCACGCAATAGCCCAAGGCGTAACGCAGGCAGTAGCGACACGTCATAAGCGGAGGTACGGCAGATGAGTCCGTAGTGCTACCAACCTTGTAGTTAGAGTTCAACTCGAAAGCCTTTGGTGCGTTCTTTACGCCATGTGCTGCATAATAGCTTTGCGCTGTTGGGTTTGCTACATTTGCGATATTTATAGTGTCTGCATAAACTGTATCGTTTGCGTTTACGCTATTAGCCGCAGTCTCATCAACCGCTTGCTTATCAGTATGGTTAGAGACCGGAGTGTTCTCCAAAACTTCGAGTAATTCTCTGCGTACCGCAGCGAGACGGCTTGACGGAATAAAGAATTCATCAGCCGAGTTGTTGATGCTGATTTCATTCGCAGTCCAAGCTGTATTGCCAAGCTTTTCGAGCTGCTTCACAATATTGTCATGTTGCGACTTCTGAGCCTTTTCTGGAGTCTCGCTGAGCACTACATTTGCATTGCGTCCACATTCGTCTGTGGCTGTAAACGTAAGTTTGCCGTCTACAACATCCACAACAAATCTTACCTGCAACTTGCGTGTAGATGTCTTGCCCCGCATGGCACGCTCAAACTCTATGTCGTTATTGCGATAGAGCGCCATGCCCGGCTCCAAATTCTTAGGCATAATGAGAGGAAAGAGGCGGTTATTCTCCACGCGGTTCACGCGGAAACCCTCCAACTTCTTCTGTCTGTTGAAGAAGCACAGGCCGTCGCCGTTGGCGAACATTGCAGTACCTGCCACATTGAATGACCCACGGCGAATTTCCTTGACATACCCCACGTACTCGCCCATAGCCTTCGGTGTGTTGAACGACGAGATATCCTTCTGTCGTCCGTTGAAGAAGTAGTGCGTAAATCCGCGGTTGAATGTCTTTTCTAAAGCAGGAGTGAATGTGTAGGTACACTGACCATACGACGAACGGCAATACTTGCCTGTATGCTTTGCGATGTAAGTGTTTAGTGTCTCGCTATATGTAGCCACCACATTCTTCACGTAGTTAGCATCCTTCAGCCTGCCTTCAATTTTCAGTGAGCAGACACCCGCTTCGAGCAGATTGCCCAGACGGTCGAGCTGGCACATATCCTTAAGCGAAAGCAGATAGCTATCCTCGATGAGAGTCTCGCCGTCACTATCCTTCAGGTCGAACGCCATACGGCAGAACTGTGCGCACTCGCCTCTGTTGGCACTGCGGTTGAAGAAATACTGCGAAGCATAGCACGCACCCGAATAGCTCACGCACAACGCTCCATGCACGAACGCCTCAAGCTCCACATCAGGATGTGCCTTGTGTATGTCCGTAATCTCCTCTAACGACAACTCACGAGCCAATACCACACGCTCGAAGCCGTTCTCCTTCAGCCACTTCACCTTGTCGGCTGAGCGGTTGTCGGTCTGCGTAGAAGCGTGCAGAGCCGGCATACGGTAGCCGCGAGCTACGTATTCTGCCTTCAGCTTCTTGTAGATTGCGAGTACAGCCATATCCTGCACCAGTATTGCGTCAACGCCCATCTCTACAAGCTGTTTCAATAGATGCTCCAGGGCAGCCAGTTCTTTCTCGTAGACGATAGTATTCACCGTGACGTACACCACCGCACCGAACTGATGCGCATATCGGGTTAGTTCGGCAATATCATCCGTGCTGTTACCGGCAGTCTGGCGAGCACCGAACTGGGCTGCACCGATATATACGGCATCAGCACCATGGTCGATGGCTGCGATGCCGCATTCGAGATTCTTGGCAGGCGCCAAGAGTTCTATCTTTCTTAGTCCGTTACTCATAGCAAATAATAGTTTATCCAGTTGTTGAACAGCAGATTGGCGTGCGCACGCCAAGTCACATTAGGCTTGTTCGCCGGATTGTCATCAATATAATAGTTCTGTGGCACATCCACATCATCGCGCTTGTCCTTGTCGCGACGATACTCCTTGTCGAGCGTGTACGGCTCATACTCCATGTGTCCGGTTATGAATATCTGTCTGCCGTTGTGCGCATATACGATGCTCGTTCCACTCTCCGCCGACTCGGCTACGATGTCGAGTTCAGGGTGTATGCGTATCTCCTCCGCGCGCACCTCGGTATGGCGACTGTGCGGCATATTGAACGTGTCGTCGAAACCGCGGAACAGAGGCAGTGTAGGGTTCATCACTTTCTGACGAAAGATACCGAACTTCTTCGTAGGCAACAGGTGCTTCTGCACTCCGTAGTGATAGTAGAGTCCGGCTTGTGCCGCCCAGCAGATGTAGAGCGTGCTTTTCACGTTGGCGTCTGCCCAAGCGAATATCTCCGAAAGTTCCTTCCAATAACTAACGTCCTCAAACTCAAGATGCTCAATCGGTGCGCCCGTCACGATAAATCCGTCGAACTTCTCGTCTTTTAGTTCGTCGAAATAGGTGTAGAAACGTTCCATGTGTTCAGGTGAAGCATGTTTTGGCGTGTGTGTTCTCAACTTCATTAGCGTTAATTCTATGTTGAGCGGCGAGTAGGAGAGTATCCTCGTAAAATCCATCTCGGTGGTTTCCTTTATCGGCATGATGTTGAGAAGAGCTATCCTAAGTTTGCGTGTGCTCCTGTCCTCTGTTTGAGTACGGTTTTCTATAAATATGTTTTCTTCTTCCAGACTCTTTATAGCAGGAAGTCCGTTCGGTAATATTAATGACATATATACTGATTTGTTTATTCTATGCAAAATTACTGAAAATATTGTGCATTGTAGCATTACAACCATGTTTTTTGCAATGCAAATGCTAAATACATGGCATTGCGTAGCGTTCGCCGCCTGATTGGATTGCGTACGGTGTCCGATTGGATTGCGTACGGTGTCCGATTGGATTGCGTTCGGTGAACGGTTGTAAAACATCAAGTTGATGGACTCAAAAGTTTAGTGTGAGCTACCGAAAAGTTTAGGTTGACCTGCTTAAAACATCACGCTAAGAGCCATGGATATCAATAATATTGTAAGATAATAGTTGCAGTTGGAACATTTTTTTCAAACATTTAATTAAAATGCAATATAGTTTGCTCGTAATATGCGCGATTTTGCGTATCTTTGCAACTTAAATATAGAAAATATAAAAACACATATAAACATGTCGAACAAATTTGTTGAACACAAAGGTTTCAATCTCGTTGAAACAAACAAAGAGATTTTAGACAAGTGGATGAAGCTTGATGTCTTCCACAAGTCTATCGATGAGCGCGAAGGCTGTCCGCAATTTATCTTCTTCGAAGGTCCTCCTTCGGCGAACGGACATCCAGGCATCCACCATGTGCTTGCCCGTGCAATTAAGGATACCTTCAACCGCTATAAGACAATGAACGGTTTTCAGGTGCCACGCAAGGCTGGTTGGGATACCCATGGTCTTCCCGTTGAGCTTGGCGTAGAGAAGGAGCTTGGCATTACAAAGAAGGATATTGACAACAAGGATTCGGAGAAGTATATCTCTACAGAAGAGTACAACCACAAGTGCCGCGAGAACGTCATGATGTTCACAGCCGAGTGGCGCAAGCTCACTGAGGAGATGGGATACTTTGTAGACCTCGACAATCCGTACATCACATACGACAATAAATACATTGAGACTCTGTGGTGGCTTCTGAAGCAGCTTTACAACAAGGGCCTGCTCTTCAAGGGTTACACCATTCAGCCGTACTCTCCGGGTGCAGGCACTGGTCTTAGCTCTCACGAGCTTAACCAGCCTGGCTGCTACCGCGACGTTAAGGACTTGACCGTAACCGCTCAGTTCCTTATTAAGGATCCGAAGGCAGAATGGACAAAGTGGGGCAAGCCTTATTTCGTAGCTTGGACAACCACTCCGTGGACATTGCCTTCAAACGTGGCTCTCTGCGTTGGTCCGAAGATCGACTACGTGGCAGTTGAGACATATAACCTCTATAGCGGCGAGCCTGCAACACTTGTTATGGCAGAGAACCTCGTTAAGTCGTACCTCAAGGCTGACCAGGAGTGCACAGAGGGCGAGTTGCTGCCGTTCGACAAGGAGAAGAAACTCTGCCCGTGGCGCATCGTCGACCGCATGAAGGGTACTGAGCTCGAGGGCTTGCACTACGCTCAGCTCATGCCGTGGGTTAAGCCTTGCGAGAAGGTTGACGACCAAGCTCCGGCTTTCGTTCTCGACTATGCTGCCGCTCATGCCGACAAGGTGTTCACTTCAGAAGACGGCCGCGACAAGTTTGTTGAGATGGAGAGCGAGGCTTTCCGCGTAATCCTCGGCGACTATGTTACTACAGACGACGGTACGGGTATCGTACATATCGCTCCGACATTCGGTGCTGACGATGCCAAGGTGGCTAAGGATGCTAACATCCCGGCTCTCTACCTTATTAACAAGAAGGGCGAGACACGCCCGATGGTAGACCTCCAAGGTAAGTTCTACGCTATTGAGGAGCTCGACAACAACTTCCTGAACGCTTGCGTTGACAAGGAGCTTTATGCTCATCATGCAGGCGACTATGTTAAGAACGCTTACGACCCGAAGTTCAACGTTGATGGCGTTTGGGACAAGGCGGCTTCCGACAAGGCTGAGGACCTCAACGTAGTGCTCTGCATGGAGTTGAAGCAGGAGGGCAAGGCTTTCCGCACAGAGAAGCACGTGCACAACTATCCGCATTGCTGGCGTACCGACAAGCCGATTCTCTACTATCCGCTCGATAGCTGGTTTATCAAGGACACAGCTTGCAAGGAGCGCATGGTTGAACTCAATAAGACTATCAACTGGCAGCCGGAATCAACCGGTTCGGGCCGCTTCGGCAACTGGCTCGAGAACCTCAACGACTGGAATCTTTCGCGTTCACGCTTCTGGGGTACACCGCTTCCTATCTGGCGCGACGACAAGCGCGGCGAGAAGTGCATCGGTTCGCTCGCAGAACTTTATGCTGAAATAGAGAAGGCTGTAGCTGCTGGCGTTATGGCGTCTAACCCGCTTAAGGACAACGGCTTCGTACCGGGCGACTACTCTAAGGAGAACTACGACCGCGTAGACCTCCATCGTCCGTATGTAGACAATATCGTGCTCGTGAACGACGAGGGTAAGCCTATGCACCGCGAGAGCGACCTCATCGACGTTTGGTTCGACTCTGGTTCAATGCCTTACGCACAGCTCCACTATCCGTTTGAGGGCGAGATGGCGCGCGGCACAGAGGACGATCGCAAGGCGCTTGTGAACAGCAACTACGAAGGCGTGGCTATACCGCCAAAGTTCTTCCCGGCTGACTTCATCAACGAGGGCGTTGACCAGACACGTGGCTGGTTCTTCACATTGCATGCTATCGCTACTATGGTGTTCGACTCGGTTGCGTTCAAGAACGTAATCTCGTCTGGTCTGGTGCTCGACGCAAAGGGCAACAAGATGTCTAAGCACCTTGGCAACGCTGTCAATCCGTTCGACCAGATAGAGGAGTATGGTGCTGACGCTGTTCGCTTCTACATGATGACTAACTCTGAGCCGTGGGACAACCTCAAGTACGACCCGAAGGGTGTTGACGAGGTGCGTCGCAAGTTCTTCGGCACATTATATAATACATACTCATTCTTCAGCGGCTATGCCAACGTTGACGAGTTCGACGCTAAGGCTGAGCTTGTTCCGGTGGCAGAGCGTCCGGAGATTGACCGCTGGGTGCTCTCTGTACTCAACACTCTCGTGAAGAATGTAACAAAGGAGATGGAGAACTACGACCCGACACGCGCCGGTCGTCTCATCATCGACTTCGTGAACAACGACCTCAGCAACTGGTACGTTCGTCTTAACCGCAAACGTTTCTGGGGTACAGATATGTCTAAGGACAAGCTGGCTGCTTATCAGACTCTCTATGCTTGTCTTAAGACCGTGGCTAAGTTGCTCGCTCCGTTCGCTCCGTTCTTTGCCGACCAGCTCTACTGCGACCTCGGCGTAAACGAACTTGAGGGCACAGAGTCAGTTCACTTAGCTAAGTTCCCAGTAGCCGATGAGAGTCTCATCGACAGCGAACTTGAAAGCCGCATGGGTATGGCACAGACCATCACTTCTATGATTCACGCTCTGCGCAAGAAGGTGAACATCGCTGTGCGTCAGCCGCTGCAGGCTATCATGGTTCCGGCAGCAAGCGAGGAGCAGCGTCGCCACATCGAGGCTGTGAAGGATCTTATTCTTAGCGAGGTAAACGTGAAGGAACTCCGCTTCGTCGAGGGCAACGGCGTTCTCGTAAAGAAGGTGAAGTGCAACTTCCGCACAATGGGTAAGAAGTTCGGCAAGCTTATGAAGGGCATCGCAGCAGCTGTTTCTGCGTTCGATCAGGATCAGATTGCAATCTTCGAGAGCAATGGCAGCATCGTTGTGAACGTAGAGGGTCAGGACGTTACCGTTGAGGTGGCTGATGTTGAGATTATCTCTGAGGATATCCCGGGCTGGCTCGTAAGCAACGAGGGCAACCTGACAGTTGCTCTTGAGATTGAGCTTACCGACGAACTCCGCAACGAGGGTATGGCTCGCGAGCTTATCTCACGCATTCAGAATATCCGCAAGGAGTCGGGTCTTGAGATTACAGACCGTATTCATGTAATAGTTTCGCCTAACGAGCGCATAGAAAACGCTATCGCAGGTTACGCTGATTACATAAAGTCGCAGGTTCTTGCTCTTAATATTAACGTAGCTGAAAACGACGGCGTAGAGGTAGAAATTGACGATTTCAAGCTGAACGTAAAAATCGTTAAGAACTAATGATAATCAACACATGAGGGCGTGTTGCACAAGCACGCCCTCACTTTACTTTTAAATAACTACATTTTCAATCTTACTAAACCCTATCAATCATGGCAGAAAAGACACGTTACTCGGACGAGGAACTTGAAGAGTTCCGCGAGATAATTAACGAAAAGTTGCGACTTGCTCGTCGCGATTTTAATTCGATGATGGAGCAGCTGCGTAATACAGATGGCAATGGCATAGAAGATACATCTCCTACATACAAAGCTCTCGAAGAGGGTAGTGCATCGCAATCAAAAGAAGAGATTGCACAGATGGCCAATCGTCAGCAAAAGTTCATTATGGGACTGGAAGCTGCTTTGGTGCGTGTGGAGAATAAGACTTATGGTATTGACCGTATGACAGGCGAACTCATTCCAAAGGAACGTCTTCGTGTTGTACCCCATGCTACACTTAGTGTCGCATCAAAGAATGCACGTAAAAAGTAGTAGTCGCTACTAATTGTGAGTGTATCAAGACTGTATATATAATAATGTATGCAAGGACTTGGTACACTCCCATATTTTTAATAATCAATGATACGGAACAACAAAACATTTAAAGCATGGATGGCAATAGCTATTGTTATAGCTATACTGCTTATCGACCAAATAATAAAAATTGAAGTGAAGACCAATATGACACTCGGCGAGGCTAAGCGAGTGACAGATTGGTTCTATATCGAATTTATAGAGAATAACGGAATGGCTTATGGAATGAAATTCATAAACAAACTCGTACTCAGTCTGTTCCGTCTCTTTGCTATAGGTTTTATTGGCTATTATCTTGCTAAAATTATTAAGAATGGAGTCGCGTCTGTAGGCTACATCATATGTATAGCAATGGTGCTTGCAGGTGCTGCTGGCAACTTAATCGACTGTCTGTTTTATGGCTTGATATTCGATGCTTCAACACCATTTACAGTCTCGCAGTTTGTTCCGTTTGGTGAGGGATATTCTACATTCCTTCATGGTAAAGTTGTAGATATGTTCTACTTCCCAATCATTCAGACCACATGGCCAGAGTGGATGCCTTATGTCGGAGGTTCTGAATATGTATTCTTCTCCCCCGTATTCAACTTCGCTGATGCATGTATCAGCGTTGGTGTAGTTACTTTGTTACTATTCTATAGAAAACAGTTGGAAGTCTTGTTTTCTAACAAATAATATATATACATAATGCAAAGAGTTATATATTGTGCCATTGTTATAATGTCCGTATTGGGCATCATCAGCTGCAAACCAGGAATACCCCGCAAGTATCTTCAGCCCAACAAAATGGCTGATATCATATACGATTACCACATTGCTGAGGGTATTCAAAGCGTTAATACAACTGGCGACACTATAGCTATGCGCGCTTATCAAGCATATATTCTAAAGAAACACAGGGTTAGTCAGGCTGACTTTGATTCGTCTTTAGTGTACTATACTCGTCACACAAAGTTGCTTGAAGATGTATACGATAAAGTGGCGGAACGACTCAATAACGAATCGGCTATATATGGTGGTTCGCAGCTGAGCATAGGTGATGAGATTATAAACAACTCAGACACAACAAACGTGTGGCAGTCGTCACCAATCGTTATTCTATCACCATACTTAGCCTTTAATCGTAAGACATTCGAGATAAAAGCAGATACTTCCTACCATGAAGGCGATAGAATATTCCTCGATTTCGACACGAAGTTTATCTATCAAGATGGAATGCGAGATGGTGCTGCATTACTTGCGGTAACATATAGCAACGATTCGGTAGAGGTGGTAAGCAATTCGCTCATGTCAAGCGCCCACTATCATTTGCAGATAAATAATACAGGGCGTTTAAAGATAAAGAACATAAAGGGTTTCTTCTTGCACAATAATACGCAGAACCAAAACTTGACATCAAAGACAACGTTGAAGATGTTGCTTATTACGAACATCAAGTTGATACGTATGCATACAAAGCGTGTAGAGCAATCGAACGGCAACAAAGTAGACTCGCTAAAAACAACTAATGATAGCAGTCTCATTCTGCGATCAAAGAAACCATTAATGCTTAAACAAAAGCAATAATCCTTAAAGCAATGAGTAATCTATATGCAGCCCATCACATTGTTAGTGATGACAATTCCATAGCAAATGGAGTGGTGGAGATAGAGGATGGCGTTGTAAAGAGAGTGTTCCACCTCGAAAAAGAGATTGCGTTTACTATCTGGCTTGGCGGAACAATCATTATCAAGAAAACAGCCGTTGGCTTGCAGGCTTTTAAAGACAATAATATATTAATATAATAACAAACTAAAATTTTAAAGATTATGTTAAGCGTAAACGAATTAGAAGATCGTCTTATCGATTTGGCATTTGCAGAAGACATAGGTGATGGTGACCACACTACATTGTGTTGTATTCCTGAGAACGCTATGGGTAAATCGCACCTTCTCATTAAGGAGGATGGTATCCTTGCAGGTGTAGAGGTAGCAAAGCGCGTGTTCGCAAAATTCGATCCTACTATGCAGGTAGAGGTGCTTATCAACGATGGCACACCTGTGAAGAAGGGCGACATTGCAATGATTGTTACTGCTAAGGTTCGTTCTCTGCTACAAACAGAGCGTCTCATGCTGAACATCATGCAGCGTATGAGTGGTATTGCAACAATGACAAACAAATATGTTGAGCGTCTGAAGGGCACAAAAACTCACGTGCTCGACACACGCAAGACAACTCCAGGCTTGCGTATGCTTGAGAAGCAGGCTGTGAAGATTGGTGGAGGCATGAACCATCGTATCGGTTTGTTCGACATGATTCTCTTGAAGGATAATCATATTGACTTCTGTGGTGGTATCACCAATGCAATTACTCGTTGCCATGAATATCTTAAGGAGAAAGGTCTCGACCTGAAGATTGAGATTGAGGTGCGCAACTTTGATGAGCTTGCAGAGGCAATGAACTGCGGTGGCATTAATCGTATCATGCTCGACAACTTCTCTGTTGCAGATACAAAGAAGGCTGTAGATATTGTAGGTGGTAAGTTCGAGACTGAGTCGAGTGGTGGTATCACATTCGACACAATTCGCGACTATGCAGAGTGTGGTGTCGACTTCATCTCTGTTGGCGCTCTTACCCACTCGGTTAAGGGACTCGATATGAGCTTCAAGGCTTGCGAATAAAATTAGCTTAGCCTATGAAATCATTAATTCTTTCAGCAGCAATGCTCCTTGCTTCGGAAGGAGCATTCGCGTGCTCTAACCTTATTGTAGGTAAGAAGGCGAGTGTTGATGGTTCTGTGTTAGTGTCTTATAATGCAGATGATTACGGCATGTTTGGACATCTCTGTCATTATCCTGCTGGCACTCATCCTAAAGGCACAATGCGCGCCATCTACGATTGGGACTCGGGCGTGTATCACGGGGAGATAGAAGAAGCTCCTGTTACATATAACGTTATTGGTAACATCAATGAGTTCCAACTTTCTATTGCTGAGACAACGTATGGTGGTCGTGAAGAGATGGTTGACTCGACAGGTATTCTCGATTACGGTTCGCTTATCTACGTAACCTTGCAACGTGCGAAAACTGCTCGTGAAGCAATCAACGTAATGACATCGCTTGTAGAGAAATATGGTTATAACTCAGAAGGCGAGACTTTCTCTATCTGCGACCCCAACGAGGCTTGGATTATGGAGATGCAGGGTACAGGTGCAGGTTCTAAAGGTGTTGTTTGGGTGGCTTTGCGCATACCCGACGATGCTATTTGCGCTCATGCCAACCAAAGCCGTATTGGCAAGTTCAACATGAAGGACAAGAAGAATGTGCTTTACTCGAAGAACGTAATTTCTTACGCCCGTAAGATGGGATGGTTCGATGGAAAGGACTCAGAGTTCTCTTGGAAGAATACATATGCTTTCCCAGACTTCTCTGGTCGCCGCTTCTGCGATGCACGCGTTTGGAGCTTCTTCAATCATTATGCTGACGACTTCGACCGCTACTTGCCTTGGGCTTTAGGCAAGGATAAGGATGCAGAGGATATGCCTTTGTGGATAGTGCCAAATCGCAAACTTTCTGTGGCTGATGTTGAAAATGGTATGCGCGATCATTATGAAGGTACAGCTCTTGCACTCGACACAACAAGCATCGGTGGCGGTATCTACGAGATGCCATATCGTCCGACTCCGTTGACTTTTACAGTCGATGGTAAACAATATTTCAACGAGCGTCCTATCTCTACTCAGCAGACAGCCTTCACATTCGTCTCACAATTGCGTTCGTGGTTGCCACGTGAGATTGGTGGAGTACTCTGGTTTGGAAATGATGATGCTAACATGGTGGCTTATACACCTGTATATTGTGGCAATACAACACAACCTACATGCTACAATACAAAGGGAGCTGATGCTGTTACATTTAGTGCTGACAATGCATTCTGGCTTTGCAATATGGTGAGCAACATGGTTTATCCACGCTACTCACAGTTGTTCCCTGAACTTAAGGCAGTTCGCGATTCGCTCGAAACAAGCTACTTCGCAAATCAGACTTCGATTGAGAAGCAGGCAGCCGACTTGTATCAGACAGACAAGACTGCAGCTTTGAAACTCCTGAACAACTACAGCAACGCAAAGGCAGACGAGATGCTTGCAAATTGGAAGCGTCTTGCAATGCGTATCATTGTCAAGTACAACGACATGGCTGTAAAGAAGGAGAAAGACGGCAAGTTGCTCCAGTCTGTAACACGTCCAGGTTATCCGGCAAGCTTCGGACGTAAACTTGTAAAGGAAACCGGCGATTGGTATGCAGTTCCAGTTGAAAAGAAATAATCGATAATAGAACAACAAAAAAGGATAATTATGATTGCTGTAATATTTAAACAGCGTATCTTAATTATCCTTTTTCTTTGTATGGAGAAGCATGTTGCTATGCTTCAATGTTGTTTGCGTTTACTTGTACAAGTAGCGCTTAATACTCTTCTTCGGGGTCTTCTCAAACTCTTCCTTTACAATCTCAATTGCAGCAAGTCGACAATAAGGAGGTTGTGAAGCATTGAGTTCTTGGCGATTTTCTTCCATGATTTTTTCCAAATCAGATTCGTTGAGTTGCATAGTTGCCGCTTCATCGAAGTCAGGAAACACAAGACCTACAAGTTTTTCACCACGCTGAACTACTACACACTCGTTAACCATATTCAGCGAATTGAGTTTATCCTCAATCTCTTCTGGATAGATGTTTTGCCCAGATGCGCCCAGAAGCATATTCTTTGAACGTCCCTTTATGAATACATTGCCATCAGCATCCATAAGTCCAAGGTCGCCTGTATGATACCAACCTTCTGAGTCAAGAGTCTGTTCTGTTGCTTCCTCGTTTTTAAAGTAGCCAAGCATAACGTTTAAACCACGAGCAAGTATTTCGCCAGGAACATTTTCTGGATCTGGGCTATCTATTTTAACTTCCATGTGTACGACGGGTTTGCCGCATGAGCCTGCAATAAATTCGTTATGATCAGCATAGCAAATAATTGGTGCACACTCTGTTGCGCCATAACCAACGGTGTATGGGAACTCTATATGTTGCAAGAATTGCTCAACCTCTTGATTGAATGCAGCTCCTCCAACAATAATTTCATAGAATTGTCCTCCAAATGCGTTTACGACCTGCTCACGTATTTTTTCGAATACCTTTTTATTTACGAAAGGCATATTAAGCAGCAGACGCATACGATTGGTCTGAAGCTTAGGCAGCACCTTTTTGCGGATAATCTTTTCGATAACCAAAGGTACAGCAATGATGATTGCCGGCTTTACCTCTGCAAATGCAGCTGCAATGATTGCAGGAGAAGGAACGCGTGTAAGATAGAATATGTGGCATCCAAAGAGGAACTCGAATAGAAACTCGAATGACATACCATACATATGTGCCATTGGGAGGATGCTAATGATATTGTCACCCTTCTTAATGTGCTTACCGACTACTGACATAGCAAAGTCGTAATTGCTCCACATCGCACGATATGGAATCATCACACCCTTAGAGAAACCTGTAGTACCAGATGTGTAGTTGATAAGTGCCAACTCATTAGGACTCTGTTCTCTATAATAGTGTACATGCTCCTTACGGAAATACTTAGGATACTTCTCTCCGAACATTGCGTTAAGATGTTCGCGTGCATAAGTAAGTTTGTCGGTACGCGAGACAACGAGCGAGTAGTCGGGGATATAGATGATACCTTCAAGGTCGGGCATCTTTGTTTGGTCGATAATTGTTGCTACATAGTCGCCAACAAACAACAACTTTGCCTCACTATGGTTTACAATATTGTGGATTTGGTCTGCTGTGAATTCGTGCAGAATAGGCACAGCAACGGCACCATAAGTGAGTGTAGCAAGGAAAGCTACAGCCCAATTAGAGCTATTACGTCCACAGAGTGCGATTTTGTCACCACGTTGTACACCACTGCTTTCGAACATAATGTGGAGTTTTTCTATCTTACGAGCCACATCGTGGTACTGAAGAGTTGCTCCCTTAAAGTCGGTAAGAGCATCTTTATCCCAATTCGAGATAATACTCTTTTCTATAAGTTCGTTAAAACTTGGTATTTCAATCATTTGCACAATAATAAAAAGTTTGTGCAAAGGTACATACTTATTTGCACAATGCCAAAAGTTATGTGCAATTTTTTGCGCATTAGTGCAAATAAGCTATGTTTTTATCGTTTCTTATACTTATTGAAGCAGCAGATTATCAATAGTCATCATCCGCTACGTCCTCTGCTTCAAGGTTGAGGTCTTCTTCTGTTTCAAATGTAGTACGATAGCTCTCCTCTGTTAATTTGTCCTCATCGAAGTCGTCATCGTCGTCATCATCATAAGAGTTTTCACTTGGATTCTCATCTTCAAAATCTTCGTCATAGTTGTCACCAAATCCATTGTTCATAGAGTCGTTATCGTCATCATGCTTATGGTGATTTTCTACTTTGGGTTTTGCCTTTACAAAAATAGCTTCAACCCAAAGCCCCTTGGCTATTTCGAGAACCTCATAGCCATCATTAACTTTTTTATCGTACATACCACCTGGTTTGTGCAAACGATCTTTAGGTAAGGTTGTCGTGCTAATATCGAAACCAGACTCTATTATATCCTGTACGCTCTGCGACAATGAATCCCAACCACCGCCGAAGTTACGATCAAGAACTTCAATAAGTTTTGCAGCAGAAATATGATGTATATTCTCGTATGTAAGATCTGTGATGCGGTTGATTGCACGCTTCTTAATGCCCCATTTTTTGTTGTCGTTGTCGTCAAAGTGTATATTTCCGACCTTAAAGTCGCGTGCTTCATATTTCTTTATTACCTCCGGCTTGTCTATTTTTATTTCTTCTATTTCAAAGGCACTACGTATAACGTCCATATAATGATTGCGGTTGTCTTTGAAATCCGACTCTTTTTCTGCAGTTTCCCACATTCTGAAGATGTCGTTTTCTTCAACGTCCCATACATTACTCTTTGTTAGTGTCTTGAGTGTCAGAGCTTTTTGTTGTTTCATATATTATTAAAGTCTTATTATTTGTTACTTGATTTGCTTGTTATGATAGGCGTTTGTATTTATCCCATCGCCATTTTCGCTGCAAAAGTATATACTTTAGTTATATCCTACAAGTTTTTATAAAATTTTTTATGCCATTTACGTGAATTTATTACCTACTCATTGATTAAGTATATGCACATGAATAATGGAGTGTGCTTATACGAGTAATCCAATGGTGACCAGAATGCCATATATCAACATATTGCGAGCTGTCATACCAAGCACTTTGTTCAGTTCTGCACCTTTTCGTATACGGCGCATCTCCATGAATGTCACAATATGAAATGGCAAATAAAGCAATATAATCAACTTAGCGTATTGCTCATCCTGCCAATTAAGAAATGTCATACCAATTAACGCCAAAATAGTGCCTATAAATCCAAGAATAGCATAGAGTATCAAGCCGCCATGCTCGCCAATACGGACAATGAGCGTGCGTTTGCCAGCACGTCTGTCGTTGTCAATGTCTCGGTAGTTGTTTACTACAAGTAGTGTATCTATAACCAAACCACAAGCTGCGGACAATATAATCACCTGCCAAGGTATTGACATAAGTGGCGTTGGAGGAGACACCAGCCAATACGTCATGCAGACCGGTAATAGACCGAAGAATACGAGCACAAGAACGTCACCAAGTCCGATGTATGAAAACGAGATGGTGTATAGGAAGCAAAATACGACGCAAGCTACACCTATGAGTATCATCTCCCAACCACCATAATATATAAGTGGAAGACCGATAGTACAAGCTAAAAGAGTAGTGTAAAGAAGCCCGAGGCGCATTGCAGCAGCCGTAATCCAGCCTTGCGCACATGCACGCTTAGGCCCGAGACGCTTCTCGTCGTCTGTACCTTTCATAAAGTCGAAATAATCATTTATGAAGTTGGCATCAATCTGCATCACGAGAGCAAAGAGCATACAGAGTACAGCAGCACCAACTCGTACTGTGTCACCATATTGAGCAATAGCGGCAGCAATGCCTATCATCACAGGTACAGCTGCCCCCGTGAGTGTTTTCGGGCGTGCTGCAAGAAACCACGCTTTAAAAGAATTGGTTATTACATTCGATTCGTTCATCTTATTTATTAATATTAGTTGAGTATGTTCTTGCAAAATTAACCATAATAGATTAATTTTGCAATTAAAATAAAAGTTTTCGAAACATGAATGGAAGAAACGTAAGTCTCGATTTGATGGAGTTTGTCGAGCAAAACATATTACCTCGCTATAATTCTTTTGATAAAGCACACCGATTGTCACATGTCAATCATGTAATAAAGCAGTCGCTTGAACTTGCTTTAAAATGTGGTGCAGACATCAATATGGCATATACGATTGCCGCTTATCACGACCTTGGACTTGAGGGTCCGCGTGCTGTACACCACATCCAAAGCGGCAAAATACTTATGGCAGATCGCCGTCTTCAGCGTTGGTTTTCACCCGAACAATTGCGTATAATGAAGGAGGCAGTGGAAGACCATCGTGCATCAGCCTCACATGCACCACGTAGCATTTATGGCAAGATTGTAGCCGAAGCCGATAGAGATCTTGAGCCAATACACATATTCCGCCGTACGATACAGTATGGGTTGAGTCATTATCCAGAATACAATAAAGAAGAACAAAAGAAACGCTTCTTTGAACATCTTGACCATAAGTATTCCACACATGGATATATACGTCTGTGGTTACCGAACTCGCCAAACACAGATAAACTTAAAGCGATACGCGAGATTATAAACGATAAGAATGCATTAATGGATATATTCGACAAATTGTTTGAAGAAGAAATTGACACATATGAAAAATGAGTAAAAAACATCCGCAACGGCTGTTACACATATACGCATCAATCGTTGCGGATGTTGGTATCGGTTGATGTATGTATGCGTAACGACCGATACTAATCATTAATAAACTCTAAGTCTGTCACCAACTCTTATCTCAAAGTCGGGACTGAGTCCGTTCTTCTTATACAGACTTGACAAACGAATGCCATACTTTTGAGCTATAGAATACATGCTTTCGCCGTTCTTTACGACGTGTGGCACATTTTTGTATTCCTTTGTGGCTTTCTTTCTTTTCCGCTTTAAATAAATAATGTCGCCAGGATTTAACTCGTCTTTATAATAACGTTCGTTGTATTTTGCGAGTCTTCGTTTGCCAATACATAGTTCTTTTGAAAGCGATTTGAACGTATCGCCTTTACGGGCTATTATATAATAGTTATGGTTGTATGCTTTTATAACGTGGAATGTACCATCGGGAGCTAAACCATCCTCCGTTGAATGTTTAACCATAAACTGATCGAACCTCGTAGCTTTGTCAAACTTGTTCAACTGATAGAGTTCAATTATCTGTATCAGTTTTGAAGCATACTGAGGATTTGTTGCATAACCACACTGCTTCAGTCCACGTGCCCAACTCTTGTAATCGGTTCGCGAATAAGAAAACAGGCGTGCGTAGCGTGATTGTGTAGCAAGAAAACGGCTATGGTCTTCAAAACTCTGTCGGGGATTATCGTAAGCTCTAAAGCATTCTCCACGTGCATCATCATCATGAAACACACGACGACCTGTCCAACCATGACATTTGATTCCGAAATGATTGTTTGACGATTTGGTGAGCCAGCTCTTTCCAGCTCCACTTTCCAATAAACCTTGCGACAGAGTAATACTTGCTGGAATGTTGTATTTCAGCATTTGCTCAATGGCAAGGTCTTTATATTGATCAATATATGCTTGATAAGCAGAATTCCATTTAATCTGAGCGGACAGATGTGCAATTGACAAGGTAAATATTAGAAGTGTCAGTATAGCGTGCCGCAATTTATATATATTCATATATTTAAATGTAGAGTGTTTAATGCTAATTTGTAAGTGATGTTGACTTGATGATGGGGTATCATCAAAGCCTTACAACTGCAAAGTTAGTATTTTTTAGCAACAATTAATCAAATATCGATAGCGATTGTTACATTTTTTGTATCTTTGCATAAAATATGCGCAAACCTTAACTATCAAGTTTGCTTGGAATGAAGGTTTTTGTGTATTACTAAGAGTATATTAATGTTAAATAAAAGAATTTGAATGAAAGCATTTGTATTTCCTGGACAAGGATCACAGTTTGTAGGTATGGGCAAAGACCTGTACGATAATAACGAGAAAGCAAAGGAACTTTTTGAGAAAGCTAATGAAATCCTGGGCTTCCGCATCACTGATATAATGTTTGAGGGTACAGACGAAGAGCTTACTCAAACAAAGGTTACACAACCTGCAGTATTCCTTCATAGCGTTATTTCTGCTCTTTGTCTTGGTGACGAATTCGCACCGACAATGGTAGCTGGTCATTCGCTTGGTGAACTTTCTGCACTTGTTGCAGCAGGCGCATTGAGCTTTGAGGATGGTGTGAAGTTGGTTTCTGCACGTGCCATTGCAATGCAAAAGGCTTGTGAGGCAGCCCCTGGTACAATGGCTGCTGTTATCGGTCTGCCAGACGAGAAGATAGAGGAGATTTGCGCAGAGGTTAGCACCGATGGTAACATCGTTGTTGCAGCCAACTACAACTGCCCTGGTCAGCTCGTTATCAGTGGTAATGTTGATGCAATCAACGCTGCCTGCGAGAAACTGAAGGCTGCAGGTGCTAAGCGCGCTCTGCCGTTGAAGGTTGGTGGAGCATTCCACTCTCCGCTGATGCAACCAGCAAAGGAAGAACTTGAAAAGGCAATCAAGGCAACAACATTCTCTGAGCCGAAGTGTCCCGTATACCAAAATGTGGACGCACAGCCACACACCGACCCTGCTGAGATTCAGGCAAACCTCATTGCTCAGCTCACAAGCAGTGTACGTTGGACAGCAAGCGTACAGAATATGATTAAGGCAGGAGCAAACGACTTCACAGAGTGTGGTCCAGGTAAGGCTCTTCAGGGAATGATTGGTCGTATTGATAAGACTGTGGCTGCCCACGGTATCATCTAATTGACATGGCTCAGCAGAAAATCATAATATACCAGATTTTTACACGATTGTTCGGCAACCGTACCAATGTGTGCAAGCAGAATGGTACGATTGTTGAGAACGGTTGTGGAAAGATGAACTTTTTCTCCGACGAAGTACTCCAGCAGATTCGTGCGAAAGGTATCACCCATGTATGGTACACGGGCATCATTCGCCATGCTTCTATGACAGACTATTCTTCGTTTGGCATTCCTCGACAACATCCTGCTGTAGTGAAGGGTAGAGCAGGCTCGCCATACGCTATAACCGACTATTATGATGTAGACCCCGACCTTGCAGAAGATGTGAATGAGCGTAGTGTGGAATTCGACGCACTCGTAGAGCGTACTCACAAGGCAAACATGAAAGTAATCATCGACTTCGTACCTAACCATGTTGCTCGTCAATATCACTCGGTTGTAAAACCAGAAGGAATCGTTGACCTTGGAGCAACAGACAACCAGTCGATGAGATTTAGCTCTGATAACAACTTCTATTATAATGTAGGACAGCAGTTCTCCCCAAGCATAGACCTCTACGCAGGAGAATCCGAACCTTACACCGAATACCCTGCAAAAGCAACAGGTAATGATCACTTCGATGCATATCCAGGCAAGAACGATTGGTATGAAACCGTAAAACTCAATTACGGTGTTGACTATTGTGATGCCGGAGGACGCTCAGAGCATTTCTCGCCGGTGCCAAACACATGGCAGAAGATGCTTGACATTCTGTTGTTTTGGGCAGCAAGAGGAGTAGACGGATTTCGATGCGATATGGCAGAGATGGTGCCAACCGCGTTTTGGAGTTGGGCTATCGCCAAGGTGAAAGCCATCAACCCTGGCATATTGTTTATCGCAGAGGTATATAACCCCATGGATTATCGTCACTACGTGGCTGCAGGCTTCGACTATCTATATGATAAGGTGGGCATGTACGACACGATGCGTAGCATAATCTGCGATGGTTGTCCAACTTCTAAAATCACCACAGCATGGCAGTGGGTGGACGATATCAACGAACATATGCTTTACTTCCTTGAGAACCACGACGAGCAGCGCATTGCAAGCAACTACTTCGCAGGCGATGCATTCCGTGCTTACCCGGCTCTTGTCGCAAATGTACTTATGCGCAAGAATCCGTTCATGGTATATGCAGGTCAGGAGTATGGCGAGCGTGGTATGGACGAAGAAGGTTTCAGCGGTTGCGACGGCAGAACAACTATATTCGATTATTGGACTGTTCCGTCTCTTTATCGTGCTTTTGTGTCTAAAGAGTCAACCGATGAAGAGTGTGAACTCTCACGTCTTTACTCTGAAGTACTCAACATAGCTAATGCAGAGAAGGCTGTAAGTGAGGGCGACTTCTTCGATTTGATGTACGTCAACGAACATATTGCCGAACGTCAATATGCTTTCTTGCGAAAAGCCAACAACGAATTGTTGTTTGTTGTTGCTAACTTCGACGGAGCGAAGGCATCGCTAATGGTAAATATACCCGACCACGCTTTCACTTTCCTTCATATTCCGCACAAGGATGTTGTGGCTACAGATTTGCTCTCTGGTACAAACGTGGTAGTACACTTCGGCTCTACTACATCCGTCAACGTGGACGTGGATGCGTATAAATGTGTAATACTTAAAATGCAATTGAGTATGGAGACAGAAGAGATTTTCAACGCACACAACAAGGAAGAGTACCCACCTGCCCACACGGCAGAACATCTACTCAACCAAACAATGGTGAGAATGTTCGGATGCGCACGCTCGCGCAATGCGCACATTGAACGCAAGAAAAGCAAAATCAGTTTCATCCTCGACCACAAACCTTCACGCAAGGAAGAGAAAGAGATTGAAGTGCGCATGAATGAACTCATTGAGGAAGACCTCCCCGTAAAGTATGAAGTGGTAGATCGTAATCATATTCCCGACGACATAAGTATTGATCGTTTGCCAGAGGATGCCTCAGAGAATTTGCGTATTGTGCGAATTGGCGACTATGACGCTTGTCCGTGCATTGGCAAACACGTGCGTTCAACTTCGCAGATAGGTAAATTTGTGATGCTCGGCACAAATTGGGACGAAATGAAGCACTCTTTCAGAATAAGATTTAAAATAATCTAAATACATTTTACTTAATAACATTATGACAGAAAACAGACAAACATTGAACCGCAACTTGGCTCAGATGCTTAAGGGCGGTGTTATTATGGACGTTACCACTCCAGAGCAGGCTCGCATCGCAGAGGCTGCAGGTGCATGTGCTGTAATGGCGCTTGAGCGTATTCCAGCTGATATTCGTGCAGCAGGTGGCGTTTCACGTATGAGCGACCCCAAAATGATTAAGGGCATTCAGGAAGCCGTTTCTATTCCTGTAATGGCAAAATGTCGCATTGGTCATTTCGCAGAGGCTCAGATACTTCAGGCTATTGCTATCGACTATATTGATGAGAGTGAGGTTCTCTCTCCAGCAGACGATGTTTACCACATCGACAAGACAAAGTTTACCGTTCCTTTTGTGTGCGGAGCAAAAAATCTTGGCGAAGCTCTTCGTCGCATTGCAGAAGGTGCCACAATGATTCGCACAAAGGGTGAGCCTGGCACAGGTGATGTTGTTCAGGCTGTACGCCACATGCGTATGATGCAGAGCGAGATGCGTCGTCTCAAGTCAATGGCTGAGGACGAACTCTTCGAGGCTGCTAAGCAGTTGCAGGTTCCTTATGAGTTGGTTAAGTACGTACACGAAAACGGCAAATTGCCAGTTGTAAACTTTGCTGCTGGTGGCGTTGCAACTCCTGCTGATGCCGCTCTTATGATGCAGCTCGGAGCAGAGGGCGTATTCGTGGGTTCTGGTATCTTCAAGAGCGGTAACCCTGAGAAGCGTGCTGCTGCTATCGTGCAGGCCGTAACTAACTATAACGATGCCAAGAAGCTTGCTGAGCTTTCTGAAGACCTCGGTGAAGCTATGGTAGGTATCAACGAGCACGAGATTGAAGTGCTCATGGCTGAGCGTGGCAAGTAATGAGAATTGCAGTATTGGCACTTCAAGGCGCCTTCGCGGAGCACGAACAAATGCTTCAGCGCCTTGGAGTTGAAACTTTCCAAATAAGACAACTGGCAGATTGGGAGCAGCCGAAGGATGGACTGATAATCCCGGGAGGTGAAAGCACCGTGCAAGCAAAGTTGCTTAGCGACCTACACTTGCTCGAACCTATCCGTAACACCATCAGCGGCGGACTTCCCGTCTTTGGAACATGTGCCGGACTCATCCTACTCTCAAAACAGATTGAAGGCGAGCCTGCAACCCGACTCGCTACTATGGACACGGAAGTTCTCCGCAACGCCTATGGTCGTCAGCTCGGTAGCTTCTATACCGTAGCACCAATGAGGGGAGTAGGCGAGGACATACCTATGACATTCATCCGTGCACCATATATCCGCAAGGTTATGGGGGATACTGAAATTTTGGCAGAGGTAGATGGACACATCGTTGCTGCACGCCAAGGTAAGCAGTTTGTTACATCGTTTCACCCCGAACTGAACGATGATACACGCGTACACGAATACTTCTTGAGTATGATTTAAATCTTAAATATCATAAAAGACCTTGTCAATCTGTGTTGGCAAGGTCTTTTTTTAGTGCTACATAGAGATTATTCCAGTACTGGCATAGGGATTACTGCAGTACTGGTAGTGAGATTACTGCAGTACAGTAGCGAGATTACTGCAGTACTGTGGTGAGATTACTCCAGTACTACCTTGAGAGTACTACAATTATCCTTTTTTACTACCAAGTTATAGTTTAGATATGCTAACCATAAAATTTGCCCATCCAGAAAATAATGTGTACCTTTGCACTTCGAAACAATATAAAGAAGAAAAGGTAATATGATAACAGTTAGCAATCTCGCTATTCAATTTGGCAAGAGAGTTCTCTACAAGGACGTAAATCTGAAGTTTACTCCAGGCAATATTTACGGAGTTATTGGCGCAAATGGTGCTGGTAAGTCTACATTACTCCGCGCTATCAGTGGCGATTTGGAGCCAAACAAGGGTTCTGTAGAACTCGGTCCTGGTGAGCGTCTCTCTGTGCTCGAACAGGACCACTTTAAGTTCGACGCATACCGCGTACTCGATACCGTGCTCATGGGTCACGAACCCCTCTGGAAGAACATGAAGGAGCGTGAGGAACTCTACAGCAAGGCAGAGATGACCGAGGAGGATGGTGTACGTGCTGCCGACCTTGAGTTGAAATTTGCAGAGATGGAAGGTTGGGAGGCAGAAAGCAATGCTGCACAGATGCTCTCTAACCTCGGTATACCCGAATCGCTGCACGAAAAGCAGATGAGCGAACTGTCAAACAATGAGAAAGTGCGCGTGATGCTTGCAAAGGCTCTATTTGGCAATCCGGACAACCTCTTGCTTGACGAGCCTACCAACGACTTGGACCTCGACACCGTACAGTGGCTTGAGGAGTATTTGAGCAATGTTGAGCAAACGGTGCTCGTTGTAAGCCACGACCGCCACTTCCTTGATGCTGTCAGCACACAGACCGTGGATATCGACTTCGGAAAGGTTACAGTGTTTGCCGGCAACTATTCTTTCTGGTACGAGTCGTCACAGCTCGCTCTGCGTCAGGCACAGAACCAACGCCAGAAGGCAGAGGAGAAGCGCAAGGAGCTTGAGGAGTTCATTCGCCGTTTCTCTGCAAACGTGGCAAAGAGCAAGCAGACAACATCGCGTAAGAAGATGCTTGAGAAGCTCAATGTCGAGGAAATTCGTCCATCAAGCCGCAAGTACCCAGGCATTATCTTCCAGATGGAGCGCGAACCAGGCAACCAAATTCTTGAAGTTGAGGGCTTGAAGGCAGTTGATGAGGACGGTACAGTACTCTTTGACAACGTAAGCTTCAACATAGAAAAGGGAGAGAAGGTTGTGTTCCTCAGCCATAACCCAAAGGCAATGACTGCACTCTTCGAGATAATTAATGGCAATCGTGAAGCTACAGCAGGAACATACAAGTGGGGCGTGACAATCACAACAGCCTACTTGCCACTCGACAATACAGAATTCTTCCAAAACGACAAGAATCTTGTCGACTGGCTCTCGCAGTATGGTCCGGGTAACGAAGTCGTAATGAAGGGCTTCCTCGGACGTATGCTCTTCTCTGGCGAAGAGGTACTGAAGAAGGTGAACGTACTCTCTGGAGGCGAGCGTATGCGTTGTATGATTGCACGTATGCAGCTAAAGAATGCTAACTGTCTGATTCTTGACACGCCAACCAACCACCTCGACCTCGAGAGCATTCAGGCGTTTAATAACAACCTCGTTGGTTTCAAAGGCAACATTTTGTTCTCAAGCCATGACCACGAATTTATTCAGACTGTGGCAAATCGTATCATAGAGCTTACGCCAAACGGCACTATCGATAAACTCATGGATTACGATGATTACATTTACAACGAGGAGATAAAGGAGTTGAAAGCTAAAATGTACGCAAAAGATTAATTCGATTAACATTAAATAGTTTAAACGACATAGCAATAGAGACAGCATATACAATTTATGTCTATGTTGTCTCTATTTTTTTCGTGAAACACAAATTGGCAAGGTATTTGCTAAATAATATATAAATACTAAAGCTTAATATAATATGAAAAATAACGAAAATACAGAGAATAACATCGAAATCAACGATGAGAACGTTGAAAGCAATGTGATTTCTGACGGCAATACAGAAAACACATCTGCAAACACTGACAATTCGGCAGAAGAGAAGACAACGGAACTCACAGTAGAGGAACAGCTGGAAGCAGCCAAGAAAGAAATAGAGCAGTACAAAGATAAGTATCTGCGTGCAGTTGCAGAATTTGACAACTATCGCAAGCGTACACTCAAGGAAAAGGCGGAGCTTCTGCTTAATGGTAGCGAGAAGGCTGTTTGTGCTTTCCTGCCGATTCTTGACGACTTCGAACGCGCCATTGCCGACAAAACTGAAGACGTAAATGCTATCAAGGAAGGCTTACATATTATTTTCAACAAGTTTAACAAGACGCTCGAATCGCTCGGCGTAAGAAAAATTGAGACAGAAGGAAAGGACTTCGATGTCGACTTTCACGAAGCTGTTGCAATGGTTCCGGGTATGGGCGATGACAAAAAAGGTAAAGTTATCGACTGCGTTCAGACGGGCTATCAGCTCAATGATAAGGTTATTCGTCACGCGAAGGTAGCAGTAGGACAGTAATTAAAACCACTTATACATTAATATATAATGGCAAAGAGAGACTATTATGAAGTGCTTGGCGTCAGCAAGACCGCCACAGACGACGAAATCAAGAAGGCATATCGAAAGATAGCTATCAAATATCACCCCGACCGTAACCCAGGCAATACAGAGGCTGAGGAAAAGTTCAAGGAAGCAGCTGAAGCTTATGACGTACTTCACGACCCTCAGAAACGCCAGCAATATGACCAGTTCGGCTTTGATGCTCCTGGCGGCGGATTCGGTGGCGGCGGATTCGGTGGCGCAGGTGGTTTCTCTATGGACGATATCTTCTCTATGTTCGGCGATGTGTTCGGCGGACATGGTGGTGGATTCGGTGGTTTCGGCGGATTTGGAGGTGGTGGTCAGCGTCAGAAACCACAGTACCGCGGTGCCGATTTGCGCATAAAGGTGACACTCTCTCTGCAGGAAATTGCTACCGGAACTACAAAGAAGTTCAAGGTGAAGAAGGACGTTACATGTACACATTGTAATGGTTCGGGTGCCGAGAATGGTAGTGCAAGCGAAACATGTCCTACTTGTCACGGTAGCGGTGTTGTTACTCGCACCGTCCGCACTATGCTTGGCATGATGCAAACCCAGTCGGAGTGTCCTACTTGTCACGGTGAAGGTACTGTCATCAAGAATAAGTGCAAGGAATGTGGCGGCACGGGCATCGTAAAAGGTGAAGAGGTTGTCGAAATCAAGATACCAGCAGGTGTAGCAGAAGGAATGGTAGTAAACGTTCCGGGCAAGGGTAGTGCCGGACAGCATAATGGCATCAATGGCGACATTCAGGTGTACATCTCAGAGGAGCCTAATGACACATTTGTACGCGATGGCAACGACGTGATTTACAATTTGTTGCTCGACTTTCCTACAGCAGTACTTGGAGGGAACGTAGAGATACCTACTATCGACGGATCAAAGGTTAAGATAAAGATTGAACCGGGCACACAACCTGGTAAGACGCTCCGTTTGCGCGGCAAGGGTCTGCCTTCTGTTCAAGGCTATGGCACGGGCACAGGCGATCTCGTTGTAAACATCAGCGTATATGTTCCGAAGACTCTGTCGAAAGATGAGAAGAAGGCTGTTGAGTCGTTCGTAGGAAGCGATAACTTCAAGGGCGATAAGGATACAAAGAAGTCTATCTTCGAACGCTTCAAGAATTATTTCAACTAATAGCCAACGAGTTGACCTCACAGAAATGAATTATCAGGAAACGATAGAATATCTATTTAATTCGACCCCCGTCTTTGAAAAGGTGGGGGCTTCTGCTTATAAGGAGGGCTTGTTCAATACGGAGGAGCTTGATCGCCATTTCAACCATCCTCACCGCAAGTTCAAGACCATACATGTGGCAGGAACCAACGGAAAAGGTTCCTGCTCGCATACCTTGGCAGCTACACTTCAGTCGGAAGGCTACAAAGTCGGACTTTACACTTCTCCGCATCTTGTAGATTTTCGCGAACGTATCCGTATAAACGGCAAGTGCATTGATGAGCAATATGTTGTAGACTTTGTTGAGCAAGAGCGCAACTTCTTCGAACCATTACATCCGTCTTTCTTTGAACTCACAACCGCACTTGCTTTCAAATATTTCGCAGAGAAAGAGGTTGATATTGCAGTCATTGAAGTTGGCTTGGGAGGTAGGCTCGATTGCACCAATATCATCACGCCGCTTCTATCTGTCATAACAAATATCAGTTTCGACCACACTCAGTTTCTTGGCGACACCCTGGCAAAGATAGCCGCAGAGAAGGCTGGCATCATAAAGCCTAATGTGCCAGTTGTGATAGGGGAGTGCTGTGAGGAGACACGCGAGGTGTTTGAAGCTAAGGCGAAAGCAGTAAATGCCCCCATTGTCTTCGCAGAAGACAGCAAAGAGGTACTTGGATGTTCGCTTGAAGAAAATAACGTTATGTGTTATAAAACAAAGACATACGGCATTATTAAAGGCGAATTATGTGGCGATTACCAACAGAAGAACACCAATACAGTACTCAACGCTGTCAACCAATTACGCAAGCTTGGAATTATTAAAAATACCGATTGCGTTACTGCAGGTTTTGCTAATGTATGTGAGTCAACCGGACTTCTTGGTCGCTGGCAGACATTGTGCAAAACTCCGCTCACCATTTGTGATACGGGACATAACGTAGCTGGTTGGAACTACCTTTGTCAACAGATTGTTAGACAGAAGGGCAAGACAAAGCGTATTGTCTTCGGAATGGTGGACGACAAAGATGTCAGTCATGTTATGGCTATGCTACCGAAAGATGCAGTCTACTATTTCTGCAAAGCAACAACACATCGAGCCATTACAGAGGATAAAATACAGAAGATAGGGGAGGAATATGGGCTTCATGGACAGTGTTACCATAGCGTTGAAGAAGCATATAACACGGCTTGTAAAGAAGCTTCGCCAGAAGATTTTATCTTCATCGGAGGTAGCAGTTATGTGGTTGCTAACCTTCTCACATATTTAGAAAATAACAATTAATTGTTTTTAACGGAAAGCACCAAGTAATTTTGGTGCTTTCTTTTGTATGTTACATTTTTTTTTGGTTACTTTGCATACTATATAAGTAACTAAAAACTTAATTTATGATTAACACAACCGAAACAGAAAATATCTGCGGTCTGAAGAGAAGCGATTTTCAGACTACAGTAGGCGGTAAAGAGACCGACCTTTATATCTTGAAAAACAATCAGGGCAATGAGGTTGCTATTACTAATTATGGTGGTGCACTCGTTGCAATTATGGTTCCAGATAAGAATGGCAATAGAGCTAATGTAATTCAGGGCCACGACAACATTCAGGACGTTATAAAATCCCCCGAACCTTATTTGTCTACACTTGTAGGACGTTATGGCAATCGTATCTGCAAAGGACGTTTCCAGCTTCATGGCAAGGAGTATCAGTTGCCTATCAACAACGGTCCAAACTGTTTACACGGTGGCTTGAAAGGCTTCAACGCGAAGGTCTGGGAAGCACTTCAGATGAACGAGCATACACTCGTACTAAAGTATGTAAGTCCTTATGGTGAAGAAGGTTTCTCGGGTGAGATGAAAGTGACTGTCGAATACTCGTTCACAGACGATAACGAACTTGTTATCGAGTATATGGCTACAACAAATAAGAAGACTGTTGTGAACTTAACAAGTCATGGATTCTTCTCACTCGCAGGTATTGCAAATCCAACTCCTTCTATCGAAAACATAGAGTGCGAAATCAATGCAGACTACTATCTGCCGATAGATGAAACTTCCATTCCTACTGGAGAAGTGCGTTTCGTAAAGGGTACACCATTCGACTTCCGTACGCCGAAGACTGTAGGTCAGGACATTGATGCCGACCACGAACAAATCAAGAACGGTGCAGGTTATGACCATTGCTTCGTGCTCAACAAGAAGGAAGAGGGCGAACTCAGTTTTGCAGCGCGTATCAAGGAGCCGGTAAGTGGCAGAACAATGGAGGTGTATACCACAGAACCGGGTGTTCAGGTTTATAGCGACAACTGGGCTGACGGATATAAGGGACAGAACGGTGCTACATTCCCACGTCGCAGTGCTATCTGCTTTGAAGCACAGCACTTCCCCGATTCACCGAACCATCCTTACTTCCCATCAGTGGTTCTGAATCCTGGTGAACAGTATACACAGAAGACAGTGTATAAGTTCGGAGTAGAAAATTAGACAAACTATGTAGCGGAGGTTGCACGCCTCCGCTACACTGCATAAAATAATGCGGAGGAATCACCCCTCCGCAACTTTGTTGAATGTACTAATCAATAAAAAAATAACTAAAACAACAAACAAAACAATGGGAAATTCCACAACAAAAAAAGGTAACTTCGTTGCTATCATTGCAATGATTTTCCTCTTTGCTATGATTGCCTTTGTGACCAACCTTTGCTCACCAATGGCTGTCATTCTGAAAAACAACTTTAGTGTATCTGATACCCTTGCACAGGTAGGCAACTATGGCAACTTTGGCGCTTACTTCCTTATGGGTATCCCAGCAGGTCTTCTTATTCAGAAGTTTGGATACAAGAAAACAGCCCTCCTTGCTCTGATTGTAGGTATTGTTGGACTTCTTATTCAGTGGCTCAGTGGCTCTATGGGCTTCGTTGTTTACCTTATTGGTGCTTTCATTTCTGGTCTTTGCATGTGTATGCTTAACACCGTCGTAAACCCAATGCTCAACCTTCTTGGTGGTGGTGGCAACACAGGTAACCAGTTGGTTCAGATTGGTGGTGTATTCAACTCGGCTGCAGCCGTTTGTGTTTATATCCTTATGGGTGCACTTATTGGCGATGCAAGTACTGCTAAGGTTTCAGCTGCAACTCCGGCATTGATGATTGCACTTGCAATCTTTGTTTTCGCACTCGTTGTTATTTTCTTCACAAAGATTCAGGAGCCTGAGCAGCCTAAGGCTGACGTATTGGCAGACGATAAATATAGCTGCTTCTCGTTCCGTCACTTCAAGCTTGGTATGCTTGCAATAGCAATCTATGGTGCTGTGGAGGTTTGTCCTCCAACATATATCCTTGCTTACCTTACTTCTGCTAAGGATGCAGTAAACCCTGGTCTTGCTATGGATGCAGGTTACGTAGGTACTCTTAGTGCTGTTTACTTTATCTTCATGCTTATCGGACGTTTCGTAGGCGGTATGATTGGTGGTAAAGTGTCTGCAAAAACTATGATTGCAACAGTTAGTTTTGTTGCTATGGTACTTGTTGCATTGGGTATCATGCTCCCCGTTGAACAGACTATCAGCTTCCCTGGTATTGACTACACAACACTCAGTTTAAAATGGGGCGAGATTCCTGTTGGTATCTTTGCAATTATGCTCGTTGGTTTCTGTGCATCTGTGATGTGGGGTGGTATCTTCAACCTTGCTACCGAAGGTTTGGGCAAATACACAGCAAAGGCTTCTGGTGCTTTCATGATGATGGTTGCAGGTTTCGCTGTCATGATTGGTATTCAGGGCTTCGTAATCGACCTCACTCATAACTATATGTCAAGCTTCATTGTTGTACTTCTTGCTGCTGCATACATCTTCTACTATGCTCTTTGGGGCTCAAAGAATGTCAATACAGACATTCCGGTAGAATAATCATATTGAATATATAAGGGCTTGCTCTTTGCGGGCAAGCCTTTTTTACAAATAAAACATTTATAACTAAAACCTTATTAATTATGGATATCGAATTTGTAAGAAGCCGCTTCATTAAGCACTTCGACGGTAAGACAGGAAATATTTATCAGTCACCAGGTCGTATCAACCTCATTGGTGAGCACACCGACTATAACGGAGGTTTCGTATTCCCAGGTGCTGTAGATAAGGGCATCATGGCTGAGCTTCGTCCGAATGGTACAAACACAGTTATGTGCTACTCAATTGACCTCAAGGACCGTGTAGAGTTCAAGGTTGACGATCCTCAGGGTCCGCGCGCAAGTTGGGCACGCTATATCTATGGCGTTATTCAGGAGATGCGTAAACTCGGTGTTGACGTGAAGGGCTTCAATACAGCGTTTGCTGGTGATGTACCTCTCGGTGCAGGTATGTCTTCTTCAGCTGCTCTCGAGAGCTGCTTCGCTTTTGCTATCAACGATCTTTTCGGTGATAACAAGGTAAGCAAGTGGGATATGGTTCTCGCTGGTCAGGCTACAGAGCACAACTACTGCGGCGTAAACTGCGGCATCATGGACCAGTTTGCAAGCGTATTCGGCAAGGAGGGTTGCCTCATGCGTCTCGACTGCAACAGCCGTGAGTTCGAATACTTCCCGTTCCGTCCGGTCGGCTACAAGCTTGTTCTTCTGAACTCTTGCGTAAAGCACGAGCTTGCAGGTTCTCCATACAACGATCGTCGCAATTCTTGCGAGAATGTTGTTAAGCATATCGCAGCAAAGCATCCAGAGGCTCACTTCGAGACTCTGCGCGACTGCACATGGGAACAGCTTGAGGAGGTTAAGGCAGAAGTAGGCGAGGAAGACTACAAGCGCGCACACTTCGTACTTGGTGAGAAAGATCGTGTACTTGCTGTCTGCGAAGCTCTTAACGCAGGTGACTACGAGACTGTAGGCAAGAAAATGTACGAAACACACGAGGGTCTGAGCAAGGAGTATGAGGTTTCATGCGAAGAGCTCGACTTCCTCAATGACATCGCTAAGGAGAACGGCGTAACCGGTAGCCGCATCATGGGTGGTGGATTCGGTGGTTGTACAATCAACCTCGTTAAGGAAGAGCTTTACGATCAGTTCATAGCTGATGCTAAGGCAAAGTACTCTGCAAAATATGGCAAGGAGCCTAAGGTTATCGACGTTGTTATTAGCGACGGTTCGCACAAGGTTTGCTAATTTAGCAATATAATAATATGTGTTAGGGCAATCCAATAGTGATATTGGCTTGCCCTTTTTCTATTGTTATTAAGTAAAAGGAAGCATTGGTTCTTCATAGTGTATTTTTGGTTCCTTTTCTTCTTTTGACTTTTCATCTCCACTACTTACAGCAAGTCCCATTAACCTTATTGGGTGTAGGGCATTAAATTCAATTTTAGCAAGAAGTTTTTTTGCTAATGGCAGTATCTCATGTTTCGTCAAGAGTGGGGTAGTGTGGGTTACACTTCTCGTGACTTGCGTGAAATCAGCATACTTTACTTTTAGTGTAAGTGTGTGTCCTACAAAACCGCTTTCAGACAAACGATTAACAAGTTCAATAGTTATATGATATAACTCAATAATGACATTAGAACGTATTGAAAGATCTTGCATAAAAGTATTTTCACAACTCATTGATTTTCTCACATTACGAACTTCTATCGGACTATCATCTATGCCACGAGCATAGTTATAGAATTGTTGTCCACGCTTCCCAAAAAGACGTGTTAAAGTAGTAAGCGATTGACCACGCAATTGTTTGACTGTAAAGATACCAAGCGAATGTAGCTCAAGGGCAGTCTTATGACCAACAAGCCACAAGTCTTCAACCTTCAATTTGTCAAGAAACGTTATCGCATTGTCTGGATGTATAACACAAAGTCCATCTGGCTTATTATAATCAGATGCTATTTTTGCGAGTAATTTGCAATATGAAACACCGGCAGAAGCCGTAAGCCCAATTTCTTTACAAATTGCGAACTTTATTTCCTTAGCAATATCAATTGCAAATTCTATATTTTTCTTATTCTCAGTGACATCAAGAAATGCTTCGTCAAGTGAGATTGGTTCAATCAAATCAGTATACCTCTGAAAAATTTTATGAATTGCATCTGAGATTTCCTTGTAACGCTCAAAATGCGGTTCTACAATATGCAGATCTGAACACAACCGCTTAGCCATACGTATGGATTGTGCAGAATGTACACCATAACGACGCGCTTCATAACTGGCTGTAGACACAACACCTCGTTCTGAGTCGTGCCCAACAATAACCGGCACACCCAAAAGCGCAGGATTGTCAAGACATTCAACTGCTGCATAAAAACAATCCATATCTATATGTATTATCTTACGATTGTATTGCATTTTTGATTAATTTATACCAACTATCAAGACTCTTGATATTGATTTCAAAAGTACAAAATATTATTGAAAAACTATCATTGTGGTTGTTACAAATTGACATTCTTGGTACTAATACAAATAAGTTATAATGGACATTATGATAAATAATGGATTATTTATATTACAATTGAAAACTACCGCCTAATCAAAAGAATACTCTATCTTTAATTTCGACTTTGTTTCCATTTTGCTGTTAGTATATCATTTTTGATTAGAAAGGCATACCAACAGCAAAATGGAAAGTCATATCATTCCAGTGTGGATTTGTTATTGGAAAGTGTTCTTTGCGTGTATCATAAGCTGGATTTACAGCTTTCATACCGAAGTCGATACGCATAATGAAGTAATCGAGATTTAGGCGCAAACCTAAACCATATCCAACTGCGATTTGTTTGTAGAACTCGTTGAATCTGAATTGACCTCCAGGTTGATCTTTGTAATCCTTTAGGGTCCATATATTGCCAGCGTCTATAAAGAAAGCACAGTTGAATTTCCAAAATAGAAATGTACGCAATTCCATATTCATATCAAGTTTCATATCACCAGTCTGATTAATGAAATCAATACGTCCATCCTTTCCTTTGAATTTTCCAGGGCCAAGAGCTCGAACATTCCAACCTCTTACAGAATTTGCACCTCCAGAGAAGTAGCGTTTTTCAAATGGAAGAATAGTACTATTTCCATATGGATAGGCAATACCAAGACCAAAATGTAATGCAAGTGTATTCTTTGTATCGATTTTTACAAGACGAGTATAATCGAAATCGCCTTTAACATACTGTGCATAAGCAATTTTAAAAAGCGTATATTGGTTTTGAGCATTACGTTTTTCTCCAAACAAATTTGAGATGGCATATAGTAAGTTGCCACCAACCTCTATGTTTGATCTCAATGCATTCTTTGAATCACTAAACGAGTAATTCAAACCAGTACGTAGAATGAATATATCCTCGTAATTATACCGAAGTATAGCATTTCTATTTGAAACGTCATCGAGATACTCCTTCTTAAATGTTGCAGATATCCAAGGCATATATACATAGTTGATGTCTAAGAAATCGTATCTGAATGATGATTTCTTTTTGCTCATACTCCAATGGTATCGCCATGCTGCAGTAAGGACGCGTCGATGAAATTCGGGTCTATTCTGCAGATTATAGCTAAATAATAGCTCTGATTTCATGCGATTTCTTTTACGAAATCCATCTGAAAGAAATGGCGCAATAATGCGTGGAAAAGCCAGTTTGGTTTCAACATTATACTCTATATAATTTTCATTTTGATAGCCTTCGAGTCCCTTGATTGCTTCATAGGCACCGCGCAACTGTACACTGAACGTTTCGCTTCCTCGAAACAGATTGTTATTAGTGTATGTTAGCGAAGCTGCTGCACCAAAATCACCGGCTGTATTTGTTCCTTCTGGTTGAAATGATATAGAGTTGGGTTTTCTTGTACTAATTTGTATATTACAATCCAACAAGTTTGTATCTGGTAATTCTTCGAAGTGAATATTTGTGAAACGCACGGCCTGAAGACGTGCAAAATTATTGTAAGTATTTTGAACATCTTCTGAGCAAAACTGCGAATTTGAGGTTATCGCTACATTATTAATAAGTACACGACTGCGCAATGGCAATTTCTTGCCATCTCCAGAGCGAAAATAAATATTATTTATACTATAGTGTTTATGTGGTGTTTCTGGACTATTGTTAGAACTTCGATACTTTATAAGGTGAAGTTCCACGTCTACCCTATTGCTCTTCCCTATTGTATCAACCACATAGTGTATGAAATCCTTATTGAACTTATAATAACCATTATTAAGAAGGTATTGGGCGATGCGCTTGCGTTCAGCATCAAGATTTGATGTTGAAAATGGCAAACCTTTCTTTAACATTTTTCCTTTTATTGCTGTTGATTCTAATAAAGGTAAAAGTGTCTCATCTTCAACCACATACTTGACAGAATCTATAAAATATAATGTACCCGGATTTACTTCATAGTTAACTATTGCTCTTTTATTTTTTTTCGCAACTGTATAAGATGCATTGGCTTTTAAGTAGCCCATTGATTTCATTGCAGAAATCATATTATCGCAAGACTTTTTTGTCTTTACTGAGTCAAAAACAACAGGTTCCTCTCCTATTCTTCTTAATGTACGGTTTATCCACTTTGTTGAATCACGTCCAGACATATTATATATTCCCAACGGAAGTTTCATCAGAGAAAACCATTTAGAGTTTGGACGTTGCGCGTAATATGATTCGAGTGATTTTGTATTGAAAGACTGGTCCTCACAATTAATTGCGCAACTTTTCAAAAGACAATTGTCTTCAGTAATAAATTTCGTTGATGAACATGACGAGATAAGAGCCAATACACACACCATCCCAAATGTTATTAAAACGAACTTATACTTTACCTTAGACAACATCTTTATTAATAGTACTTAATTAATACACAATATGCTTGAAAAACCTTGCAAAGGTACAAAAAAAACGATAAATATTACTACCTTTGCAAGGTCTTTTACTCAAAGATATAATTCATAACGTATTTTGATAGTTTTAATTAAGAAGATGTTAAGTAAAAATAAAATTAAATATCTACATTCGCTTAATACAAAGAAATCTCGTGACGTAGAAGGTGTCTTTGTTGCCGAAGGTCCAAAGGTTGTTGGTGACATTTTTGCAAGCCATCCGTCCAATTTGACATTACTCATTGCAACATCCGAATGGCTCAATGGTGACGGTAAGAAAGTGTCTGCATCTGCAAATTGTGAAATTATCGAAGTTACTACAGAAGAGCTCGCTAAAGCAAGCTTCTTATGTCATCCGCAGCAAGTATTAGGCGTTTTTAAGAAACTCAATACTCCTGTTAATACAACCATGCTTACAAGCAAACTAACTATTGCGCTTGATGGAGTGCAGGATCCTGGCAATCTTGGAACTATTATTCGTATTGCCGATTGGTTCGGCATTGAAAATATAATCTGCAGCCGCGACACCGCAGATGTTTACAACCCCAAAGTTGTTCAGGCAACAATGGGTAGCATAGCGCGTGTGAATGTAGCATATATGTATCTTTCAGAGTTGTTCAATTCACTCCCTGCCAACTTCCCCATATATGGGACCCTTCTTGAAGGCGAAAACCTCTACGAACAGGAGCTTTCTGACACCGGTTTGATTGTAATGGGAAATGAAGGAAAAGGCATTTCGCCAGCCATTCGCCAACTTATAAATCGCGCTTTGCGTATACCGAATTATCCTAAAGGTCGCGAGACGGCAGATAGTTTGAATGTAGCAATAGCCACATCTATTGTCTGCGCAGAATTTAGAAGACGCTTATAATATGCACAAAATAATATTATCAGTAGGCACAAATTTTAACTACGACCAGAACGCTAAACTCGTGAAAGAAAAACTTACAGAGGAAATAAACGAAATACAATTCTCAGAAGATTTGCTTACCGAGCCAATAGGAGACATCAAAAGCAATGAGAAATTTCTCAACTTCCTTATTTGTGGTTTCACGGACAAGAGAGTCGAACAACTTGTTTCTATATTAAAGCAGATAGAAACCCAATGTGGCAACACAAAGTTCTTACGCAACGAGGGAAAAATAGCGATGGACATAGATTTACTGAAGTATGACAATCAACGTTTTCATGAAAGCGATTGGACAAGAGATTACATCGTAAAGCTAATGAAACATTTTGACAAATAGGTTTAAAACAATATGAATTGAATATGATGAACATATTTAGACTAATAATATTCATGATTTGCATATGTGCTATTATATCAGGCAAGGCACAAAACAAATCGGTAGACTTTAAAGAACATTTCTGCGATAGTACATTACGCATTGATTATATATTCTCCGGAAACGCTCAATCGCAGCAAATTTCACTTGACAAGTGCAACTTAATGCCTCGTTGGTATGGCAAAAAGAACAATTTAAATATTCTCCCAGTTCAAGGAAATGGACAGATTACCGTGCGAGACCATCACACAAAGGAAATTATATACATCAACTCTTTCTCAACATTGTTCCAAGAATGGTTGACATACGATGAGGCGAAGACTGCAAGCAAGTCGTTTGAGAATGTTTTTCTTGTACCAATGCCGAAAGACATTGTAGATGTAACTGTCGATTTACGCAATAATCGTCACGAAATAGTCACATCAATGACACATATTATAGCTCCGAATGACATTTTAATTCGTCATACAGGCTTTAGCTATGTAACGCCTTACACCACATTACAGACAGCTGAGGATACCACAAAATGTATTCATATTGCATACGTTGCCGAAGGATATACAGCAGAGGAAATGCCTATATTCTTAGAGGATGCTCGCATTGCAACAGAAGCCCTTTTCGAGCATGAACCGTTCAAGGCAAAGCGTAACCGCTTTAATATCATTGCTGTAAAGTCAGTATCAATGGATACTGGAACAAGCATACCTTCGCAAGGAGTATGGAAGAAGACGGTTTTAGGCAGTCATTTTGACACATTCTACTCCAATCGCTATCTAACAACCCTCAATCTGAAGAATTTACACGATGCGCTTGCCGGGACTCCATACGAACACATCATTGTGTTGGTAAACACTTCGGAATACGGAGGCGGTGGCATATTGAATTCTTACAACCTTAGCATGACGCACCATCCACTTTACAAGCAGGTCGTTGTACATGAGTTCGGTCATAGCTTCGCTGGATTGGCAGACGAATATGCTTACGAGCAAGAAGCCCTACCGATGTATCCACATGACGTAGAGCCTTGGGAAAAGAATATCACCACACTCGTTAATTTCCATGATAAATGGGAAAGCCTTATTGCGCCAGCAACTCCTATCCCTACCCCAACAGACTTGGGCAAAAAGACAAATAACAAAAAAAAGATTGTTAATCCACATCCTATCGGTGTGTATGAAGGTGCAGGTTATAGCCTCAAAGGTGTATATCGACCTTCGTTCGATTGTCGTATGCGAAGCAATGCCAACCCCAACTTCTGTGCTGCTTGTCAAAAAGCAATCAACGAACTGATTGATTTCTATACAGAATAACTCATAACATGAATATATCAAAAAGAATCACGATTTTTTTATTGGTATGTTTCATCTCTCTCCCATGTATTGCTCACAGACATAGTGGCGCATATGCCGCTATTTTAGAGAATACATCAGATTATACTGATGCTGAAAAACTTTCAAGAGCTGTTGAATACTTCCAAAGCGGCAAGTATCATGAGGCACTGATATGGTTCTCTAAACTTGATAAGAAATACAAGCTTAACCCTCGCTTTCAAGCATACATGGGAGTATGTTGTTATTATGATGGCGAGTACAAACGTGCAATAGAGGCTTTAGAACCTATTCTTCCTAAGCTCAAAGCCTTTGCCCCACACGAATTAGCTGTATATTATTATAGTGTCGCTGATAGCTATTTTCGCCTGAATAAATACATCGACGCAGTTCCGTTTTATGAGAAGCACACATTGCTTTGTTACAACAACGAGAAAGGCGATTCGCTTTTTCGTATAGGCATTTGCTATAGATGTTTAGGCGACATCGAAATCGCTCAAGAATATTTTGTTGAAGCCTTGGCTTACTTCCGTCGTTATAATGATACAGACCGGTTAAAATATATAGAACGAGAGTTAGAACGCAATACCGATAATTAATGGCATGTATTTTGCATATACAATATTGCCTATATATAAGACATAAAGTAATATTAATGAACATAATTTATCAAGGATAATATAAATGACAAATTCGTTTTCACTAAGAGTTTCTGAAAACTTATCTTTCAGTAGAGAGGAAGCAATAAGGCTATCTTCTGGCGTAATACGCCCCGAACATATTGTGCTTGGTATGTTGAGAGACAAACATAGCCCATTGAAAGCACTTCTCACGGGTGCTAATATTGATGTTGAAAAAGTAAAATTGCAACTTGAGCAGAATGCTCAGACTGACGATACAACAATGACAGAGTCAAACAATGGTAGCATCTCACTCGATGAACATGCTAATAATATTCTCAAACTATCAATACTTGAAGCCCGACTTCAACACTCAAAGGAGGTAGACGTGGAGCACATAATTCTTGCTATTTTGCATGACAAAATGGCAAGTGGTGCAAAGAATGTACTTTTAGAGAATGGTTTAACTTACGAGAAGGCTATGAATTTTCTTATGCAAACAAATTCAAATATTAAGAATGGCGTTGGATTGTCCGAAGATGATGACAACTTAATGTCGCAGGACAATTTTGCTTCTCGTAATAACGGGAAGAGTAAAAATTCCACTTCTGATACTACAAGCAAACCGATGGGTGGCGGAACAGATAAGACACCCGTACTTGACAAGTTCTCCACCGACCTTACCCTTGCAGCAGCACAAGGTAAACTTGACCTTGTCATCGGACGCGACAAGGAGATACAGCGTGTCACTGAAATTTTGTGTCGCCGAAAGAAAAACAACCCTATTCTTATCGGCGAACCAGGCGTAGGCAAGAGTGCTATTGCTGAAGGACTTGCGCAGCTTATTGCTCGCCGTCGCACTTCTCCTCTGTTGTTTAACAAGCGCATTTTTAGGCTTGATATGACCGCGATAGTTGCTGGTACTAAATATCGTGGTCAGTTTGAAGAGCGCATCCAAGCTCTCCTGCATGAATTGGAGCAGAACCCTGACATTATCGTATTCATTGACGAGATACATACCATAATAGGTGCTGGTAGTACACCAGGCTCAATGGATGCTGCCAATATAATGAAGCCTGCACTTGCCCGTGGATTGGTTCAGTGCATCGGTGCAACAACTCTTGATGAGTATCGCAACTCTATAGAGAAAGACGGAGCACTTGAGCGCCGTTTCCAGCGTATCATGATAGAACCATCCACCGAAACAGAAACGCTTGACATTCTGAAGAATATAAAGGAGCGCTATGAAGACTACCACCATGTTTGTTATACTGACGAAGCACTGGAGGCATGTGTAAAGCTTACAGGCAGATATGTTTCTGAGCGTGCATTCCCTGATAAGGCCATTGATGCAATGGACGAGGTCGGAGCAAAAGTACATCTGCAACATGCTGAGATACCACCTTCAATCATAGAAAAGGAAAAAAAACTTTCCAACATACATCAGTTGAAGATTGCAGCAGCAGGCGACCAGAACTTTGAACTTGCAGCCACCTATCGCGACCGTGAGACACAACTTGAAGGCGAACTGAAAGAACTCAACGACAAGTGGGTGGCTTCTGACGACGGACATCGTGAGACAATCACTGAGGCTGATGTAGCTAATGTTGTATCAATAATGTCGGGCATACCTGTACAGCGCATATCCGAATCGGAAGGTTGTGTACTAAAGAACCTTGGCAACAGACTAAAATCTGTTGTTGTGGCTCAAGACGATGCCATCGGCAAAATCGTTCGTAGCATACAGCGCAACCGACTTGGCTTGAAGAATCCAAATCGCCCTATCGGAGTGTTCATGTTCCTTGGATCTACGGGTGTAGGTAAGACATATTTGGCGCAGACATTAGCAGAACTGATGTTTGGTACAAAGGATGCCCTCATACGTATAGACATGAGCGAATACTCTGAGAAGTTCAACACTTCTCGTCTCGTTGGAGCACCTCCGGGATACGTTGGTTATGGTGAAGGTGGACAGCTAACGGAGAAAGTGCGCCGTCACCCCTACTCTATTGTGTTGCTTGACGAGGTGGAAAAAGCGCACGGCGACGTGTTCAACCTTCTACTGCAGGTGTTGGACGAAGGACGCATGACCGATGGTAATGGCAGAATGGTCGACTTCCGCAATACAATCATTATTATGACATCCAACACGGGTACACGTCAGTTGGTTGACTTTGGAAATGGCATAGGCTTCAATGCTTCACTGATAGGTTCTTCAAGCGAGAAAGCAAAGGAACATGCACGCTCTGTCATACAGAAAAGTCTGTCACATCAGTTTGCTCCGGAATTTCTCAATCGTCTCGACGAGATAATCACATTCGACCAACTTGACAATACTGCAATACGTAAGATTGTAGACATCGAGTTGTCGCGCTTGTTTAAACGTATGAACGATATGGGCTATGCGGTTGAGATTAGTGAAGAAGCCAAGGAGATGCTCGCACATAAGGGATATAGTCCGCAGTATGGAGCACGCCCACTGAAACGCGCTATACAAACATACATCGAGGATGTGCTATGCGAACTGCTGCTCGATGACGAGAAAAAGCTAAGCAGCACCATCACAATAGATGTTGATGAGGGTGACAAACTAAAGGTCGCTTTTAAAGACTTATCCCCCGAAACAAAACAATTTGGAATAGAAAATGAGCAATAATAACAATCATCAACTTGGCGAGGCACCTTGGTTGCACGTCGTCATATCAACAGGATTCGGTGTTGGTTTTTGGCCTTGGGGTCCAGGAACACTTGGAGGTTTCGTTGCGTTACTTATATGGATAGCACTCTACTTCACCCTCTCACCCATATGGCTTGCAGTTGCCACAGTGCTGTTGGTTCTGACAACACTCCTTGTAGGTGTATGGACAGATAATGTAATGGAACGGTATTGGGGTGAAGACCCTCGCACCGTTATTATAGACGAGTATTTCGGCACATGGGTGGCTACGCTTGCTGCCTTGTTCGTTGATGGTCCATCGTATGTAGCAATATCGCTTGCTACAATAGGATTTGTCCTTTTCCGTATCATCGACATCACCAAACCACTTGGTTGCCGTTGGGTAGACCGCCATATACACGGAGGCTGGGGTTGTATGCTTGACGATGCGTTGGCAGGTTTCTATGCCGTCTGCTTGACATTAGTCATTAGATACACCGGTTTAGTTGAATGGGGCTATAACTTGCTCTCATAAAAAGATATGTAGTTTTGACAGAACTAAGCAACCGAGGTTGCTTCACGTACATTGTCGATGCTGATTGCGTTCGTAATCTAATCAGGTTGCGGACGCAATCTGATTGGACAGCGAACGCAATCTGATTGGACAGCGGACGCAACCTAATCAGACAACGAACGCGCCACCATTCCATAGTTAATACTTTTAGCTTCGTTTATACCAACGATTTGCTGGTACAACGAGGTCTCTACTGATTAATATTCGTGCTTTGGGCAGCGTCTTAACGCAAAAGACAAGATTGTCATAGGCATCTTGTATGTAAGTGCTACCAAACAGACTGTCACAATATACACAACCGAAGGACATGTAAGCACCATGATGAAACTTACTATAACGTGGTTTTATTTCCCCTATTTTTATATTTAGGTCTGAATTAAGATCAAGATATTGCTTTACGCCATTAACTATTTCGGGATAAAAACTATCTATTCCACTTTCAATCTCAATACCTTCTGTAGAAATCAATTTATTAATAAGGTATATATGATTCTTTTCATGGCACTTCCAACATATTTTCTGATAAAAACACACTTCAACATACTTCACTTTCATTGTTTCAGTATAACGTATGTTGCCTAAAATCATAGAGTGAATAAAGTCGTCGAGCGGAAGCGAATCTTCTTCTTCTCTAATCTTGTGAAGAAGAACACTTACTTCGCCACGAATATCTTGAATGTAAAAACAAGGAAGTTTGCTTAACACTATCTTTCTAAACGAAGGCAATAGCATCCAACAACCACACACTCGTTCTTGACGCATTGCTAAGTACACATCTTCCACATTACGTGGTAAGTTGCACACATTGAAAGCTATTTTGTAATTAGCACAATCCACTACGATATCAGCCTTCCATTTATCAGTCTTCACCTTTGTTGTGAATGGAAAACCGATACTTTTGCAAATTGATAAAATGGAGTCTATAACAAATGTTTTCTCCATAGGTTAGAAGTTTATACTACTGACATGGCTTATATTGCGCCATCATGGTGCGTATCTCGTTAGCTCTCTGAGCAGACAACGCAGGCGTGCCCATCAACTTGTATTTCTCGCCAAGTTTTTCGTATTTATATGTGCCTAATGTATGATAAGGTAAAATCTCTATCTTTTCTACACAATTATAATGCGCTACATGATCACCAAGTTTATGTAACCATTTGTCGTCATCTGTGATTCCTGGCACAACAACGTGGCGAATCCACGTATTAATGCCTCGTTCTTCGAGAATATCAAGGAAGGCAAGATTATTATTCTGGTTCACACCTGTGAGACGCGGATAGAGTTCTGCATCCATTGTCTTTATATCCAATAATACGAGATCGGTATTGTCTAACACGTTCAGAACCTTATCTGTAATTATCGTACCGCTTGTATCCAACGCAGTGTGTAATCCTTCTTCATGGCATAGTCGGAAATATTCAGCCACAAACTCAGCTTGCATCAGTGGTTCACCACCAGACACAGTAATACCACCGCTCTTTATGAATGAATGATACTTCAAAGCCTCGTCTCTCAATTGCTTTGGCGTCATCTCGTACTGACACTTTCTGTTAATATCCCATGTGTCGGGATTGTGACAGAACAAACATCTCAAAGGGCATCCCTGCATAAAAGAAACGAAACGCACACCTGGTCCGTCTACAGTACCAAACGACTCAAGAGAATGTATTCGTCCTATCATCTATCCTAAAAGCTTTTCTAAAAATAAATTCAAGTCGGAGTCGAGTCCTTCCATTAAATCCTTTCCAATAATCACTGTATCATCATCAGCGATGTATAACTCTGCTATAGTATCTTTGTCATCATTCTCAAGAACAAAGCTATAGGGCTTAAGTATGCCCAAACTATCAGCGATAGTAGACAATGCTGAGAATGTAGATATGAGAATCTGCTCTACGCCATTATAAAAGTCCTCGTCGTTATTGTTTATCCATTGTTCTACGACACAACGTGTCACCTCATTATCATCATCGTCAAACGCCAACATTTCTCCACTCCCTTGAGAGACACGTACATGAATATCTGTCACGACTGAAGAATCTTCACGTGGAGGGAATTTCTGTGCAATCTTTTTCAGAAAGCGTTCAATTTGCTGTGTTGTTTGTTCGGTTGCTTTTTCCATTTCGCTTTTGTTTAGATTATTATTCATTGATAATGCAGTTGGAATTAAATGAAGTTAGTTTCACTTTACAATGTGCATTCAATCATCTGCAAATATACACCTTTTTATTAACAACGCAAACAAATTACAGAAAAATATCTGTGTTTTATTTGCCATTACGAATTATAATATTAATTTTGTAGTAATATAAAGTGTTTTACATGTTTTTATACGAATATTATAATTAATAGACTATAAAACTTATCTTAGTATTATGAAACAAACAATTTTGGTAACTGGCGGTACGGGCTTTATCGGTTCGCATACAACAGTAGAGCTCATTGAAGCAGGTTACAAAGTAGTAATTGTCGACGACCTCTCCAACTCAAAGATTGAGGTTCTTGACGGCATCGAGAAGATAACTGGTGTTCGCCCTGCATTCGAGCAGGTAGATCTTCGCGATAAGACAGCTACAGAGGCTGTATTCGAGAAATATCCGGACATCCAAGGTATCATCCACTTCGCTGCTTCTAAGGCAGTTGGCGAAAGTGTGCAGAAGCCCTTGCTATACTATCGTAACAATATCGTGTCGCTCGTTAACCTACTCGAACTTATGCCAAAGCACAACGTGAAGGGCATCATCTTCTCTTCAAGCTGCACTGTATATGGTCAGCCGAAGCCTGAGAACCTCCCCGTTACCGAGGATGCGCCTCACCAGAAGGCTACATCGCCTTATGGCAATACAAAAGAAATAAACGAGCAGATTATTGCTGACTATATCCATAGTGGTGCTGCTATCAAGAGCATCGTTCTCAGATACTTCAACCCGATAGGTGCTCACCCTTCAGCAGAAATCGGTGAGTTGCCGAATGGTGTTCCAAATAACCTGATTCCTTTCGTAACTCAGACAGCTATCGGTATCCGTAAGGAACTTACCATATTTGGCAACGATTATAACACTCCTGACGGCACTTGCATTCGCGACTATATTTATGTAGTAGATCTCGCTAAGGCTCACGTTGCAGCAATGGCTCGTGTGCTTGATAAGGAGACTGAACCAATCGAATACTTCAATATCGGCACAGGCAATGGCAACTCGACACTCGAAATCGTAGAGACATTTGAGAAGGCTACTGGTGTGAAGCTGAACTGGAAGTACGGTCCACGCCGCGAAGGTGATATCGAGAAGATTTGGGGCGACTGTTCAAAAGCAAACAAGGTATTGGGCTGGAAGGCAGAATCAAACCTCGGCGAAGTGCTCGCTTCAGCATGGAAGTGGCAGCTTAAGCTTCGCGAAGATGGCATAATGTAAAAAGGATAGGAGATTATAGCATCAACTGTAATCTCCTATTATATTTAGTACCACCATCGACTTTAATACTCTGAACCTTCGAACTTTATAACGCTTGGTCCGTCAATCACTTCAAGATTATTTGCACCTTGCTTTATATCATTATACACTCTTCGTAAATCTTCGTAGCGAATGCTTATATCTCTATTTACAGGGCGTTCTTTGTCAAGCAGACTATGCGAGAATAGCCACTCATAAGTCTTTCGCAGATAGAACAAACGTGCAGGTGCTCCATGGTTTGCTCCCTGCCACCAATCGTAAAGCAGGCGAGTGTCGTTGCCACTATTCTTTAGCTTTTCTACAACAACTTTCGATTGTTTCACGGGTACGGCACGGTCAGCAGTACCATGTATTATCCAAAAAGGCAGCTTCCCCAATCCGCTGACATCTTTTAATGTTGTGCCACCACATAATGCCATTCCGGCAGCAATGCGATCCGGATAAGTGCCACAAACATCCATTGTGCCATAGCCACCAAGACTCATACCAAGTACATATACACGGGTTGTGTCACACGGATAGTTGCGTTTTACCCAGTCGAACACGTCCATAACCTTCTTCGGATTCCATGCACCACCCGGGTTTTGTGGAACAATTGTAAGCGCATCGATATCGCGACCTTTCACTATTGCATCAAGCGGACCATAACGACGTACCCTATCAAGATTACGACCACAAAGACTTGCTCCATGCAAGAATATGATTACTGGAGTTTGCTCCTGCGTATAGAAATAATCGACGGGGGTATAGACCCAAAAGTTATAGCCATTGGGAATGGAGTCTTTCACGGGGCGAAGGAAATCATAAGCCGACATATGCAATGTCGAAAATACTAAAAACAAAGTAAGAAGTATCTTTTTCATAAATAAAGTTCGTTTTTAGGACTTGAATAGAATGAAGCGAAATTACCATTTATATTTCTAATAGAGAAATTTTCCAAACATCTTTACCACACATTAATAGGCTTTCACCTTTTTTAGTAAGCAATTTATGATGATAAGCCACGCCATAAATAAAAAAATATGTACCTTTGCAAAAACAATAACACTGATATGGAAGTAATTAAAACCGATATTGAAGGAGTGGTTATTATTGAACCACGTATTTTCAAAGATGCTCGAGGATATTTCTTTGAGAGCTTTTCGCAGCGAGAATTTGACGAAAAGGTAGGCCACATAGAGTTTTGTCAGGACAATGAGAGCATGTCGTCGTATGGCGTGATGCGTGGTCTTCATTTCCAGCGCCCGCCATTCACGCAGAGTAAGCTCGTAAGATGTGTGAAAGGAGCCGTTCTTGATGTTGCTGTAGACATTAGAAAAGGTTCACCTACATATGGCAAACATGTAGCCGTAGAACTGACGGAAGACAACCATCGTCAGTTCTTTATACCCAAGGGCTTTGCGCACGGCTTCGCAGTATTGAGTGAGACTGCTGTATTCCAATACAAATGCGATAATTTCTACCATCCAGAAGCAGATGGCGGCATATCTATTCTCGACAAATCATTGGGTATCGATTGGCGAATACCTACCGACAAGGCTATCTTGAGCGAGAAAGACACAAAGCATGCACTATTAAAAGACTTCGATTCTCCATTTACTTTTTAAACATCCAAAAGTATGAACATATTAGTAACTGGTGCCAACGGACAACTTGGACACGAAATGCAGCGTGTGGCACTTGGTAGCAATCATCATTATATCTTCACAGATGTAGCAGATGGCTACGAGCAACTCGATATCACCAATCTTGACGCCATCCGCGCGATTGTAAAGGAGCGCAACGTGAATGTTATTGTCAACTGCGCAGCCTATACCAACGTAGACAAAGCAGAAACCGACTACGACTTTGCCAATCTGCTTAACAATACGGCTGCAGGCAATCTTGCCACTGCTATGAAGGAAGTAGACGGCACGCTTATACACGTGAGCACCGACTATGTATTTCAGGGCGACCGCAACGTGCCATGCCGTGAGGATTGGGAGACAAATCCGCTCGGCATCTATGGCAAGACAAAACTCGCAGGCGAGAAGGCAATTGCAGCAACTGGATGCAAGCATATCATTATACGCACTGCGTGGCTCTACTCGCAGTGGGGCAAGAACTTCGTGAAGACGATGCAAATGCTCACTTCTACAAAGGACTCACTTAAAGTTGTGTTCGACCAGGTAGGTACTCCGACATTTGCGGGAGACCTTGCCGACATCATCTCACATATAATCGAAACAGAACAACTTGATAAGACAGGCATCTACCACTTCTCTAACGAAGGTGTCTGCTCATGGTTTGACTTTGCGAAGGTTATATGCGAACTTTCTGGCAACACTTGCGACATCCAGCCTTGCTACAGCGAGGAATTCCCCAGTCCGGTACAACGGCCTCACTTCTCAGTGCTCGACAAGTCGAAGCTCAAAGCTACATTCGGCGTAAAGGTCCCCTACTGGACCGATTCACTGAAAGTGTGCATCAAGCAGCTTGCAGAAGCAAACAACAAATAAGCATATCACACACTAAATTAGTAAATAATATGAAGAATATAATTATCACTGGTGGTGCCGGGTTTATCGGTTCACATGTTGTTCGACTTTTTGTCAACAAGTATCCAGAGTATAACATAATAAACCTTGACAAACTTACATATGCTGGCAATCTTGCCAACTTGAAGGATATCGAGGACAAGAAGAACTACACATTCGTTAAGGGCGACATCTGCGACTTCGAGATGGTTCTCGAACTCATGAAGAAACACAAGGTTGACGGCATTATCCACCTTGCAGCTGAGAGTCACGTAGACCGCTCTATCAAGGATCCGTTCACCTTCGCACGCACTAACGTAATGGGTACATTGTCGTTGCTTCAGGCAGCGAAGATATATTGGGAGAGTCTTCCTGAGAAGTACGAGGGCAAGCGCTTCTACCACATTTCTACAGATGAGGTTTATGGCGCACTCGAACTTACAAACCCGGAAGGTGTTGAGTCGCCATTCACAACAAAGGCTTCTTCTGCTCACCACCACGCTTACGGCACGGAGTTCTTCCTCGAGACAACAAAATACAATCCCCATTCGCCCTACTCTGCTGCCAAGGCAAGTAGCGACCACTTTGTACGCGCTTTCCACGACACATACGGAATGCCGACCATCGTGACCAACTGCTCCAACAACTATGGTCCGTACCAGTTCCCGGAGAAGCTCATCCCGCTCTTCATCAACAACATCCGTCATCGCAAGCCGCTGCCAGTTTATGGCGAAGGTTTGAATGTTCGCGACTGGTTGTATGTAGAGGACCACGCTCGCGCTATCGACCTTATCTTCCATGAGGGCAAGGTGGCTGACACATACAACATCGGCGGTTTCAACGAGTGGAAGAACATCGACATTATCCACGTCCTCATCAACACCGTCGACCGTCTGCTCGGTCGCAAGGAAGGCGAAGACCTCAACCTCATCACTCATGTTACCGACCGTATGGGCCACGATATGCGCTACGCTATCGACTCGCGCAAATTGCAGAAGGAACTCGGTTGGGAACCGAGCCTGCAGTTTGAGGAAGGCATTGAGAAGACCGTACGCTGGTATCTTGACAATCAGGAGTGGATGAACAACGTTACGTCTGGCGATTATCAGAACTATTACGAGTCAATGTACAAAAACAGATAAGCAATTATGAACATCGGATTTGATAACGAGAAGTATCAGAACATTCAGTCGGAGCACATCAAGGAGAGAATCTCGCAGTTTGATGGAAAATTGTACCTCGAACTTGGTGGCAAACTTTTCGACGACCATCATGCAAGCCGCGTGCTACCGGGTTTCCAGCCCGACAGCAAGTTGCGCATGTTTCAGAAGATAAGCGACAGCATAGAGATTGTGATTGTCATTAGTGCTGCCGACATCGAAAAGAATAAAAAACGCGCCGATCTTGGCATAACTTACGATGAGGATGTGCTGCGTCTGCGCGGCGAGTTCCAGAACCGTGGTTTTATGGTCGGTTCGGTTGTTATCACTCATTACAACGGACAGCCCGCCGCAATCGCCTTCAAGCAGCGTCTTGAGCGCAGCAACATCAAGACCTACTGTCACTACCTCATTGAGGGCTACCCGCATGACGTCAAGCTCATCGCTTCAGACAACGGCTTCGGAAAGAACGACTACGTACAAACCGAGCGGCCGCTGGTTATCGTGACCGCACCGGGCCCGGGCAGCGGCAAGATGGCTGTATGTCTTAGCCAGTTGTACAACGAGCACAAGCATGGTGTAAGAGCCGGCTATGCAAAGTTTGAGACATTCCCGGTTTGGAACCTTCCGTTGAAGCATCCGGTGAACATCGCTTATGAGGCAGCTACTGCTGACTTGAATGATGTGAACATGATTGACCCGTTCCACCTCGAAGCATACAACAAAATTGCAGTCAATTATAACCGCGACATAGAAATTTTCCCCGTATTGAACGCTCTCTTCGAAGGCATCTACGGCGAGAATCCATACAAGTCGCCAACAGACATGGGCGTGAACATGGTTGGTTTCTGCATTAGTGATGACGCTGTTTGTTGCGAAGCTTCAAAGAACGAGATTATACGTCGCTATTATGAGGCTACAAACAAATTGGCACTTGGCGCATGCAACGAAGGAGAAATCAGCAAGATACAGATGCTCTTCAATCAAGCTAAAATAACAACCGATTTCCGTCGCACTACAGTTGCTGCGAAAGAATGTCAAGAACATACAGGACACACTTCATCAGCGATAGAACTCGAAGATGGTACAATCATTACTGGTCATTCAAGCCCGTTGCTTGGTTGTAGTGCAGCCTTGCTTTTGAATGTTACGAAACATCTTGCTGGCATAGATCATACACGTAAACTCATACCACAATCGATGATTGAGCCAATCCAATACACAAAGACCAACTATCTTGGCGGTCATAATCCTCGTCTACATACCGATGAAGTACTTGTTGCGTTGTCGGTTCTTTCTGAGAATGATGCAGATTGTCGCAAAGCATTAGAGCAACTTCCTAAATTGCGTGGTTGCCAAGTGCATTGTACTGTTATGCTTAGCGAAGTAGATAGAAAAATTTTCAAGAAATTGGGCATTGGACTTACATGCGAACCCGTACAAAAAAAGCAGGTTCAATAGACATTATAACTACGTCCGGTTTGTAATATTCTATAGATTACAAACCGGACGTTTCTATTCAACAACAAATGTCAGTTCTAATGGCAACTTTACCCATTTGCGATTGACAACAATCTTCATACGACTACCACTCTTTTGCTTTAGTACATAAGAACCATCTTTGGGGTTAAATATAAGTGTGGCAGTCAAATCTTCAGAACCATAGTCGTTTGTTATCTCAAGCGTAGCAGTATGTTTATCTTCTATCTTTGCAGCAGTAATTAACCATTTGCGTGGATCGCGCATAGCACCAAAGTAGCCTGGTGTCTCACCAAAAAGTTCTTGACCTGGTACAACAATGTTATTTTGATAGAGATTTATATGCATGTAGACTTGATATTCGTCATTATAGATACGAGCATTAAACACTTTGTCTGTTTGTGACATTATTTTTAGAGATACAAGAAAGAAGAAGAGAAGAAAGGGTACCTTTTTCATATTATTTAAGTATTAGTTATATCATTATGTTCTTTGTATGACAACTTGTTATGTTGTAATCTCCATGCAAAAATAGGGAATTTATATCAAGAATAAGGCTATTTTACGAAAAAAAATGTGTCAATAATCGTTTATTTACCTTTTAAATAGTATTTTTGCACGCAACATTAAACTTTTTATGAAAAGAGATATTTTATTTCCAGACTATATTTTTGAGTCAAGTTGGGAAGTTTGCAATAAAGTAGGAGGTATATACACGGTACTTTCTACGAGAGCTAAGACGCTTGTAGAGCAGCTTGGCGACAAACTTATTTTCATAGGTCCTGACTGTTGGGGAGAAAAAAACAACCCATACTTCACAGAAGACAACAAACTCTTCGCTACATGGAGAAAGAAAGCTGAAGCAGAAGGTTTAAAAATAAAGATAGGTAGATGGAACGTACCAGGCACCCCCGTAGCTATCCTTGTTGACTTCAACCCTTATTTCGCAGAAAAGGATATGATTTATGGTCAACTTTGGGAGAAATACCATGTTGATAGTCTTCATGCATACGGCGATTACGACGAAGCCTCTATGTTCTCATACGCAGCAGCACTTGTTGTAGAGAGTTTCTATAATAGCGAGATAGGAGGCAATAAAAAGTCTGCAAAGGTAATTTACCATGCCAATGAGTGGATGACAGGTCTCGGTGCACTCTATATCAACGACCGTCTGCCACAGATAGCAACGATTTTTACAACACATGCAACAAGTATCGGACGCAGCATTGCAGGCAACAACAAGCCTCTCTACGAATACTTGGAAGCTTATAATGGTGATCAAATGGCTGCCGAGCTCAATATGGAGAGCAAACACTCGATAGAGAAACAGACTGCATTGCATGTAGATTGCTTCACAACTGTGAGCGATATCACAGCCACAGAGTGCAAGGAACTTATGGACAAACCAGTAGACGTAGTGCTGCCAAACGGCTTCGAAGATGACTTCGTTCCGCAAGGCAAGGCGTTTGACAAGAAACGTACTGCAGCTCGCAAGCGTCTTCTTGACATTGCTCGTGCTCTCTCTGGTGATGATATTGAAGACGACGCTATCATTATCTCTACAAGCGGACGTTACGAATGGCGCAATAAAGGTATTGATGTGTTTATCGACGCAATGAATCGTCTGCGCACCAACGCAGAGAGCCTTAAGAAGGACATCGTTGCCTTTATCGAAGTGCCAGCATGGGTAAACTGCGCCCGTAAAGATTTGGCAGAGCGTTTGGCTGCAATGGAAAAAGGCGAGAAGTTCGACACTCCACTCCCTACCCCTGTTATCACACATTGGCTGAACGAACAACAAAACGACCGCGTGTTGGGCATGATGAACTGGCTCAATATGCACAACGCCAAGGGTGAACGTGTCAAGTTAGTGTTCATTCCATGCTACCTCACAGGAGAGGATGGTATCGTAAATCTTTCTTATTATGACACCATTCTGGGCAACGACCTCTGTGTATATCCTTCTTATTATGAGCCATGGGGATACACACCTCTTGAAGCAACTGCGTTCAAGGTGCCATGTATCACAACTGATCTTGCAGGTTTCGGACTTTGGGCTAACACTGTTGTTGGCAAGGAAAGCACCATCGAGGATGGTGTGGAGGTTATCCACCGCACAGATTACAACTACAATGAGGTAGCGGACAGCATTAAAGCAGCAGTAGAAAAGTTCGCCAATGCAACAAAGCAAAAGCAGGGACGCATACGCAATAAAGCACGCGCTCTGGCAGAACATGCATTGTGGAGTAAGTTCATTACCTATTATTATGAGGCTTACGATATCGCGCTTCGCAACGCAGAGGCAAGATGCTCTAAAATGAGTAAATAACAAAAAAGAAGAGAAAAACAACTAAATAAATAATAATTAATAACTTATGAAAATCAAAGCAGACTATGCAAATACCCCTCAGTGGAAGGAGGTAACCATCAAGTCTACACTTCCTTCAGAGCTGAAGTGTCTTGATGAACTCGCACACAACATGTGGTGGGCGTGGAATTACGAGGCTCGCAACATGTGGAAAAGCCTTGACAGCGATCTCTATGAAGAGGTTGGACACAACCCGGTAATGCTTCTCGACCGCCTTAGCTATGAGCGCAAGGAGGCTATCGTGAAGGACAAGGCAATCATGGAATCGGTAAAACAGGTATACAAGAAGTTCCGCGAGTATATGGATGTGGAGCCAGACGCAACACGTCCTTCTGTGGCTTATTTCTGTATGGAGTATGGTATCAATCAGGTTGTAAAGATTTACTCTGGTGGTCTTGGTATGCTCGCAGGTGACTATATGAAGGAGGCTTCTGACTCTAACGTAAATATGTGTGGTGTCGGCTTCCTTTATCGTTATGGTTACTTCAAGCAGACCCTCTCAATGGATGGTCAGCAGATTGCAAAGTACGATGCACAGAACTTCAACTCACTCCCAGTAGAGCGTGTGCTCGACGAGAATGGTCAGCCTATGGTTGTTGATGTTCCCTACATGAACTATCAGGTACATGCATATGTATGGGTAATGAACGTAGGTCGCATCAAGCTCTACTTACTCGATACAGACAACGATCTGAACTCAGAGTTCGACCGCCCTATCACACACGCTCTCTATGGTGGTGATAACGAAAACCGTCTGAAGCAGGAGATTCTCCTCGGCATAGGTGGTATCCTCACACTCAAGAAGCTCGGTATTAAGAAAGACATCTATCATTGCAACGAGGGTCACGCAGCACTATGCAACCTCCAACGTCTTATCGACTACATCAAGGAAGGTCTGTCGTTCAACGAGGCTCTTGAGCTCGTTCGTGCTTCTTCACTCTATACAGTTCACACTCCGGTACCGGCTGGTCACGACTACTTCGACGAGTCGCTCTTCGGCAAGTACATGGGCGGTTATCCGCAGATGCTCGGCATCACATGGGACGAGTTCATCGGCATGGGTCGCAACAATCCTGAGGATCACTCAGAGCGCTTCTGTATGTCTGTATTCGCTTGTAACACCTGCCAAGAGGTTAACGGCGTAAGTAAACTTCATGGTTGGGTAAGCCAACGTATGTTCGCTCCAATCTGGAAGGGCTACTATCCAGAGGAGAGCCACGTAGGCTACGTAACAAACGGTGTACACTTCCCGTCATGGACTGCTACAGAGTGGCGCAAGGTATACGCTAAGTATTTCGACAAGAACTACATCTACGACCAGAGCAACGAGAGCCTGTGGCACGCTATCTACAATGTGCCCGACGCAGAGATCTGGGAGACACGTATGGCGCTGAAGAAGAAGCTCGTTAACTTCATCCGTGAGAAGTTCGCTGCTACATGGTTGAAGAACCAGGGCGATCCTTCACGTGTTGTTGCCCTTCTCGACAGCATCACACCGAACGCTCTTTACATCGGCTTCTGCCGCCGCTTCGCTACATACAAGCGTGCTCACCTCCTCTTCACCGATCTGGAGCGTCTTTCTAAGATTGTGAACAACCCAGAGCGTCCGGTTAAGTTCATCTTCTCTGGTAAGGCTCACCCAGCTGACGGTGCAGGTCAGGGTCTGATCAAGAAGATCTTCGAGATAAGCCAGCGTCCAGAGTTCCTCGGCAAGATCATCTTCCTCGAGGACTACGACATGCAGCTCGCTCGTCGCCTTGTTTCAGGTGTTGATATCTGGATGAACACTCCGACACGTCCGCTCGAGGCTTCTGGTACATCAGGCGAGAAGGCAGAGATGAATGGTGTCGTAAACCTCTCCGTTCTTGATGGTTGGTGGGTTGAAGGCTACCGCGAGGGTGCAGGTTGGGCTCTCAAGCAGGAGCGTACATACCAGAATCAGGGTTATCAGGATCAGCTTGACGCAGCTACCATCTACTCACTGCTTGAGAATGAGATTCTGCCGCTCTACTACAACCGCAACGAGCAGGGCTTCAGCGAGGGTTGGATAAAGACAATCAAGAATTCTATCGCAACTATCGCTCCTCACTATACAATGAAGCGTCAGCTTGACGACTACTATGAAAAGTTCTACAACAAGGAGGCTGCAAACTTCAAAAAGCTCGCTGCCGACAACAACCGTCTCGCTAAGGAGCTCGCTGCTTGGAAGGAGGCCGTTGCTGAGCGTTGGGACGCTATCCGCGTAGTAAGCAAGGATGATTCTATGCTCTATGCTGCCGAGACTGGCAAGAAGTACACTCTTCGCTACGTTATTGACGAGCAGGGTTTGAACGATGCTGTTGGTCTTGAGCTTGTTTCTATCAAGACAGACAAGAACGGAGAGGACCACATCTTCAGCAAGCGCGAATTCAAGATGGTAGGCCGTGATGGCAACAACTACACATTCGAGGCTACATTTGAGCCTGACGTAGCTGGTGCATTCAAGAGCTGCGTACGTATGTATCCGAAGAACGAGAACCTCGTTCACCGTGAGGACTTCTGCTACGTTAAGTGGCTTGACTAATTGATTAATATATTTAAGTTGACGAGTAAACTCGTTGACAAATAAATCAGAAGACGAGTAGACGAATAAACGTTTTCGTGGCGTTACTATGATGCTATACAAACGTTTATCTGCCTGCTCGTTTTGCATTTAATGACCTAATTTATAGAAAACCCTGTTAATTACGCATTCAATCTGTTAAACTTTTTAAAATTTCCACAACCTAACACACTTAATAATGTAAATAATTTGTACCTTTGCAGCCGATTTAGTCCGTAAAGGCTCGAAGAAGTTGCGGCACGATGCTTGCACGCCTTGCGGAAAAACCCGTTTATATAAATAAATAAATGTACGCAATCGTAGAGATTAACGGTCAGCAGTTCAAGGCAGAGCAGGGCAAGAAGCTCTTCGTTCACCACATCAAGGACGCTCAGGAAGGCCAGACTGTTGAATTCAACAAGGTACTGCTTGTTGACAAGGAAGGTTCAGTACAGGTAGGTGCACCTGCCGTAGAAGGTGCTAAAGTTGTATGTGAAGTTGTAAATCCTCTTGTAAAGGGTGACAAGGTCATCGTATTCAAGATGAAGCGCCGCAAGGACTATCGCAAAAAGAATGGTCACCGCGCACAATTTACAGAAGTTGCAATCAAAGAAGTAATCGCTTAAATTTAGGAGGAACAAGAAATGGCACATAAGAAAGGTGTAGGTAGTTCTAAGAACGGACGTGAATCAGCTTCTCAAAGATTAGGCGTTAAAATTTGGGGTGGTCAGAAGTGCATCGCAGGCAACATTATCGTTCGCCAGCGCGGTACAAAGCACAACCCAGGTCTGAACGTAGGTATTGGTAAGGATGACACACTCTATGCATTGGTTGACGGCGTTGTTAACTTCCGCAAGGGTCGTAAGGACAAGAGCACAGTGTCTGTAATACCTGAAGCAGAGGCTTAAATTAAATAAAAAACTATTCCAAACAAACATATTAATCCCAATCCTCATCGACTTTGAGGATTGGGATTAATGCTTTTTATACATTCCTTCCCTACTACACATTAATAAATTCATAGTTTTTATGCCGTAAGAAATATTTTTTATGTAATTTTGTATCTCGAATAAGATAACAAAGAATTTCATAATTAATATTTCAAATATGCTTACACTTAAACTCATCAGTGAGGAAACTGAACGTGTTATCCGCGGCTTGAACAAGAAGCACTTTAATGGTGCAGAGGAAGCCGTAAACGAAGTGCTCGCAATTGACAAGCGTCGCCGCGAGACACAGCAGGAACTTGACTCGAACCTTGCAGAAGCAAAGAAGATGGCAGCCCAGATTGGTGCTCTTATGAAACAGGGCAAAAAGGAAGAGGCTGAAGAAATAAAAACTAAGGTAGCTTCTCTTAAAGAAGTGAACAAGCAGCTTGAAGAAACCAAAGCACAGGCAGAAAAAGACCTTGTAGCTAAGCTCTGCACCATTCCTAATATTCCGAACGACGACGTTCCGGAGGGCAAGGACGCAAGCGACAACGTTGTTGTTAAGGAAGGTGGTGAAATGCCAAACCTTCCAGAAGACGCATTGTGTCACTGGGATCTCTGCAAGAAATACAACCTTATCGACTTCGATATGGGCGTTAAGATCACCGGTGCAGGCTTCCCTATCTATGTAGGCAAGATGGCTCGTTTGCAACGTGCTCTTGAGGCGTTCTTCCTTGAAGAGGCTCGCAAGAGTGGCTATCTGGAGGTACAGCCTCCTTACGTTGTGAACGAGGCTTCTGGTTATGGTACTGGTCAGCTTCCCGACAAGGAGGCGCAGATGTACCTGTGTCAGCTTGACAACCTCTACCTTATCCCAACAGCTGAGGTACCAGTCACAAACATTTTCCGCGACGAGATTCTCGACGAAAAGGATTTACCTATTAAGCGTTGTGCTTACTCAGCTTGCTTCCGTCGTGAGGCAGGTTCATACGGCAAGGACGTTCGTGGTTTGAACCGTCTGCACCAGTTTGACAAGGTTGAGATTGTGCGTATCGATAAGCCTGAGCATTCATACCAGTCGCTTAACGAGATGCTTGAGCATGTAGAGGGTCTACTCAAGAAGCTTGAACTCCCCTACCACATCCTCCGTCTTTGCGGTGGCGACATGAGTTTCACCTCTGCTATCTGCTACGACTTCGAGGTGTGGAGCGCAGCCCAGAAGCGTTGGCTTGAGGTTTCTTCTGTATCCAACTTCGAGAGCTACCAAGCAAACCGTCTGCATTGCCGCTATCGTAACGCAGAGACAAAGAAGACCGAGCTCTGCCACACTCTTAATGGTTCAGCACTCGCTTTGCCGCGTATCGTGGCTGCAATCCTCGAGAACAACCAGACACCTGAAGGCATCCGCGTACCGAAGGTACTCGTACCATACTGTGGCTTCGAGATGCTTGACGATAAGAACTTTTAATTAATATTACAACAGAAATTTGAGAGTTGGGATTTGCACGTTGCGAAAGCGTATATATTTAACACGTATAACAACGGGCAGTCGTAGCTCTCAAATTTCAGTTTTAATTCATTCAATACCGCAAACATCAACAAATCTAATCCGTTACTACCTATGAACAAAATTGTCCTTAAAAAACAACTTTCAGAAAAGGTATTCCTTTTTGAAATCGAAGCACCGTTGATTGCCAAGAGCCGTAAGGCTGGTAACTTCATTATCGTCAGAGTTGGCGAGAATGGCGAGCGTGTGCCGCTTACGATTGCTGATGCAAGCATTGAGCGTGGCACTATCACTATTGTGGTGCAGAAAGTTGGATTGTCATCAACCAAGCTGTGCAATCTTAATGAGGGTGACTACATCACCGACGTTGTGGGACCGCTCGGCAACCCTACTCATATAGAAAACTTCGGAACGGTAGTCTGTGCAGGTGGTGGCGTGGGTGTAGCACCTATGCTTCCTATCATTCGTGCATTGAAGTCTGCGGGCAACCGAGTACTTTCGGTTATCGCCGGTCGTTCTAAAGAACTTGTTATCCTTGAGGACGAAGTGCGCCAGAGTTCTGACGAGCTTATCATCATGACCGACGACGGTTCGTACGGCGAGAAGGGAGTCGTGACCATAGGTATCGAGAAGTTCATCACTCAAGAGAAGCATGTAGACAAGGTGTTCGCAATCGGTCCTCCTATCATGATGAAGTTCTGCTGCCTCATGGCACAGAAGTATAACGTACCGGTTGAGGTATCGCTCAATACTATCATGGTTGACGGCACGGGCATGTGTGGTGCTTGCCGACTCTCTATTGGCGGCAAGACCAAGTTCGTATGTATCGATGGACCGGAATTTGACGGTTCGCTTGTCGATTGGGACGAGATGTTCAAGCGTATGGGCACTTTCCGCGACGCAGAACGCGAAGAGATGGAGCACTACAAAGAACATTTGCGTGGCTCTGTAAAGCAGGAGGAGCATCACACTTGCGAGACTTGCATGGATGTAGAGCCTACAACCGAAACTATCGAAGAACTCACCAATCGCGATGCTGAATGGCGTAAGGAGCTTCGAGCTGCAATGAAGCCTGCAGAGCGCAAGGCTATTGAGCGTGTAGCAATGCCTGAGCTTGACCCAGTATACCGTGCAACCACACGTACCGAAGAAGTAAACAAAGGCTTGACAAAGCAAATGGCTGTACGCGAGGCTCATCGTTGTCTCGACTGCGGAAAGCCGGCTTGTGTAGAAGGCTGCCCGGTTAACATCAACATACCGTCGTTCATCAAGAACATCGAACGCGGACAGTTCCTCGCTGCTGCCAAGGTTCTTAAGAGCACATCTGCTCTGCCTGCTGTCTGCGGTCGTGTATGTCCGCAAGAGAAGCAATGCGAGAGCAAGTGTATCCATCTGAAGATGAACGAGCCGGCTGTAGCCATCGGCTACCTGGAGCGTTTCGCAGCCGACTTCGAACGCGAGAGCGGCAACATCGCCCTACCCGACCTTGCTCCGAAGAACGGCATCAAGGTGGCAGTTGTTGGCAGCGGTCCTTCAGGACTCAGCTTTGCCGGCGACATGGCGAAGAAGGGTTACGAGGTGCATGTCTTCGAGGCGTTGCATGAGATTGGCGGCGTGCTGAAGTATGGCATCCCCGAATTCCGTCTGCCTAACCATATCGTTGACGTAGAGATTGAGAACCTCAAGAAGATGGGCGTTGAGTTCCAGACCGACTGCATCGTAGGAAAGACGATAACTGTCGACCAGCTCGAGGCAGAAGGCTTCAAGGGTATCTTCGTCGGATCGGGCGCAGGTCTGCCTAACTTTATGAATATTAAGGGCGAGAATGCGCTCAACATCATGTCGTCTAACGAGTATCTCACTCGCGTAAACCTTATGGATGCTGCCAATCCGCTTGCCGACACTCCTCTTAATATAGGCAAGCATGTACTTGTTGTCGGTGGAGGTAATACCGCTATGGATTCTTGCCGTACTGCTAAGCGCTTGGGTGGCGACGTAACTCTTGTATATCGTCGTTCTGAGGCAGAGATGCCTGCACGTCTTGAGGAGGTGAAGCATGCAAAGGAGGAAGGCATCAATTTCCTCACGTTGCACAACCCGATAGAATATATCGCTGACGAGAAGGGCGCAGTGAAGGCTGCCGTACTTCAGGTTATGGAACTTGGAGAGCCTGACGCAAGCGGACGCCGCTCACCGGTGCCGGTTGAGGGCAAGACCGTTACTCTCGATGTCGACCAGGTAATCGTTGCAGTTGGCGTATCTCCAAACCCACTTGTTCCAAAGTCAATCGAAGGTCTTGAGCTTGGCAGGAAAAACACTATCGCCGTTAACGACCAGATGCAGAGCTCGCGTCCAGAAATCTTCGCAGGTGGCGACATCGTCCGTGGCGGAGCTACCGTTATCCTTGCTATGGGCGACGGCAGAAAAGCTGCTGCGTCTATGGACGAGAAGCTCAGAGGATAAGACAATGAAACGGGTAATAAACAGAGAACGAAAATAACTAACGAAATAAAGGAGTCGGAAACAAACAACCGGCTCCTTTATTTCTGACAAAAATGACAACTTACGGGAATAAAAATAGAAAGAAAAACAATGTCAGGATTCTACACAATAATTCTTCTAATATTAAGTAACATCTTCATGACTTTAGCCTGGTACGGACACCTAAAGCTACAGCAGACAGGCACGTCGAGCCATTGGCCGCTTATAGGCGTCATCGTATTCTCGTGGATGATAGCCTTCTTTGAATATTGCTGCCAGGTGCCCGCCAACCGTATCGGCTTTCAAGGCAACGGCGGACCGTTCTCACTTGTGCAGCTAAAGGTTGTGCAGGAATGCGTCAGCCTCATTGTCTTTGCCGTGATAGCTAACGTAATGTTTCAGGGCGAGTCGCTCAGATGGAACCATCTGCTTGCCTTTGTATTCCTCGTAGCGGCAGTTTATCTTGTTTTCAAATAAGAAGCCATGCCGAAGACTCCCGAACAAATTCTATACCATACGCTATACAAGCGTTTTCAGAAAGCCCTAACAGACTTCTCTATGCTCTCTGACGGTGACCGCATACTTATCGGTCTCTCTGGCGGTAAAGATTCGCTCTGTCTGCTTGAGATGCTTGCACAGCGACAGCGCATTTACAAGCCACGGATAGAAGTAGAAGCCGTACATGTGCGCATGGCGAACGTGAGCTACGAATCAGACACATCTTATTTGGAATCTTTTGCCAAAGAGCACGGCGTGAAGCTGCACATCGTGCAGACTGCATTCGACGATACCACTCCTTCTGATAAACCTGTTTGCTTCCTTTGTTCATGGCACAGACGCAAGGCGTTGTTCCGCTTTGCGCAGGACAACGGCTTTAACAAGATAGCACTCGGACATCATCAGGACGACATTATTCACACTGCGATGCTCAACACTTTCTTCCAAGGCTCGTTCTCTACGATGCCAGCCGTGAAGCAAATGGACAAGATGCCTGTGACTATCATACGTCCATTGTGTTTGGAATACGAAAGAGATATAGCGCAGTATGCTCAACTCCGCCAATACGTAAAGCAGAAAAAGGCATGTCCGCACGAGCGTAACACCAACCGTACACAGATGAGACGCATATTTGAAGAAATAGAGAAAACGAACCACGAAGCACGCTATTCCGTATGGCACGCCTTACAGAAAGGCGGAAAACTCGTGGAATAACATGGTCAAATTACATTTCGGTTACAAATAGTTGGCTATAAAATTGCCTGTTTGATAGAAAATTCATACATTTGCACTAAATTAAGAATACGGACTATGAAGTTAGCAATAATGACTAAATCCACTTTCTTTGTGGAAGAAGACAAAATACTTGCAGCCCTCTTCGATGTTGGGTTAGACAATTTGCACCTTTATAAGCCAGAGACTTCGCCGATTTATTCAGAGCGACTATTGTCGTTGCTGCCAGATAAAGCCTACGAGAAGATATTCGTACACGGACATTACTACCTCAAGGATGAATATCGTCTTGCAGGAATACATCTTGATAATGCTGCGGAGCCAGTGCCTGAAGGCTATAAAGGTAAAGTCGGACGCACATGTCGCGACCTCACACAGCTTAAAGAACTCAAAAAACAATCAGCATACATTTTTCTTGGTAACGTTTTTAATAGCCAGTCAGAGCCATTAGAACCTTCTACGTTCACGATGAACGAATTGGAGGATGCTGCCGACAAAGGATTGATTGACAAGCGAGTGTACGCATTGGGTGGAATGAATGTTGATAACATACAAATAGCACGCGACCTTGGTTTCGGCGGAGTGGTTATCCGTGGCGACCTTTGGAACAAGTTCAACATCCACAATCAAATGGATTACAAAGAACTCATAACTTACTTTGAGAAATTAAGAAAGCTTATATATTAAAACCTAACAAATAACAACAATTAAAGATGAGTGAACAAAACTCTTTTTTGGTATTTTCTGGCACAAGCACCAGATACCTTGCAGAGAAAATCTGCGCAAGTTTGGGTTGTCCTTTAGGCAATTTGGTAGTAACCAGATTCTCTGACGGAGAGTTCGCAGTATCATACGAGGAGTCAATCCGTGGTCGCGATGTATTCCTTGTACAGAGTACTTTCCCAAATTCAGACAACCTCATGGAGTTGCTCCTTATGATTGATGCAGCAAAGCGTGCTTCTGCTCGCCACATCATCGCCGTTATTCCTTATTTCGGTTGGGCTCGTCAGGATCGCAAGGACAAACCACGTGTAAGCATCGGTGCCAAGCTTGTTGCCGACCTTCTGAGCGCAGCAGGTATCGACCGTCTGATTACTATGGATCTCCATGCTGATCAGATTCAGGGCTTCTTCGACGTACCAGTTGATCACCTCTACGCTTCTGGTGTGATTCTGCCCTACTTGCAGAGCTTGAACCTCAAGGCTGACGAATTTGTCATCGCTTCACCAGACGTTGGTGGTTCTAAGCGTGCTAACACATACGCTAAGTACCTCGGCTGTCCGCTCGTACTCTGCAACAAAACACGTGCGCGTGCTAACGTTGTTGATACTATCCAAATTATTGGTGATGTTAAGGATAAGCACGTCATCATTGTTGACGATATGGTCGACACAGCAGGTACAATCACAAAGGCAGCCGACGTAATGAAGGAGGCTGGTGCGCTGAGCGTTCGTGCTTGTGCTTCTCACTGTGTAATGTCTGGTCCTGCTTCTGAGCGTGTTCAGAACTCTGCATTGGAGGAGATTGTTTTCACCGACTCAATCCCTTACTCAAACCGTTGTGCTAAGGTTAAGCAGCTTTCTGTTGCAGACATGTTCGCAGAGACCATCCGCCGCGTTATCAGCAACGAGAGCATCAGTTCACAGTATCTCGTATAAGAAACCATAGATTGTAAGATTTCTATTAGATAGATATTGAGATACGAGTAAAATATAAAGGGCAAAAGTAGATTCTTATTTTCTACTTTTGCCCTTTTCCTGTATATATGCCAATTTATATGATAGTAACAAGGTTGTTGTCGCAGTTCGCCCTAAAATCACCCCAAAAGTTTAACGCATTAACATATTTTGCACCTGAAGCAAAGACCGTAGAATCATGTCTATAAACAGAATTGATACAATTACAAAAAAATCGTACCTTTGTGCACGTCAAGACCACATACTGCTTTCATAGCTTGCATATTTTGGGTTAAAATTTTTCCCAAAATTAAATATAATTTGTGACTTAGAGCACGTTGATGCAAGATTTTAGATATGTCGGTCTTGACATTTTAACTCAAGCAGCGAGCACTCAGAGATATTTCTGTTTTTTATCCCAACTGGCTTATAATTCGGAAATTTTATCTAAATTTGCGCCAGATAGGAACAACAAGACATAACCATTAACTCTTTTGCGTTTATGCAAGACACGAATATTCATACCGGCGTTTACGAGCAGATTATCAACCGCCTCTTTAAGCTGAAATTAAACGAGGTGGACGTTGGGCGTTTCTATATAGGCAAGAAGCTGATTTCGAAGGACGATGCTGTAAATATCCTCAGCAAGTATCTACAGCACCTTATCGAGGTGGCGTTTGCTGGCACACCCGACGATCAAAATGCCGACAAATATACGGGATTCGTTAATTCCGTAATCAAGACATTAGGCAGAGAATTCAATGTGGACGACACAGAGCTCGACCTTATTGACGCTCAGAAAAGCATCCTTACGGCTATCGTAGACCGCACAAACTGCGAATATCCTGACATAGAGCAACATCTGAAAGCCATCACCCCTATAACATCCCTCAGCCGAAGCGCTTTGTTCTTCGGAGGCAGAGGTCCAGCCGACATGGAGAGCGAACTCAACCGCGAGATTCTTTGTGCCGACGAGATATGCTGGGTGGTGTCATTTATCAAGACCAGCGGACTTAATCTGCTCTGGAACAGCTTGCGAAAATTCACAAGCGAGGGCAAGAAGCTGCGCGTCATTACAACCACATACACAGGTGCCACGGATTACGACGCCATCGTACGATTGGCTTCCTTGCCAAACACGGAAATTAAGATTTCGTACGATGGAACGCAAGACCGTCTGCATGCCAAATCCTATATTTTCCTTCGCAACTCTGGCTTCCACACGGCATATATCGGTTCAAGCAACCTCTCGCTTTACGCCTTGAAGGATGGCAAGGAATGGAATTTCAAAGCCACTCAGTTTGAACTGCCTCAGGTTATCGACGAGGTGCGCAATTCGTTTGAGGCTTATTGGTGCGACTCTACGTTCGACGACTTTATTCCAGGCGTTAGCGACGAACGATTGAAGAAGGCTTTAGGAGCCGATTGGGAAACGCCGTTGCTCGATTTCTCGGCTCTTGACCTTATGCGTGCCAAGGACTATCAGCAGGAGATATTGGAGAAACTGGATGTGGAGCGAAACGTGCACGGCCATTTTCGCAACCTTGTGGTGGCTGCCACGGGCACGGGAAAGACCGTTATAGCCGCCTTCGACTTCAAGCGCTACCGCGAGGCCCATCCCGACTGCCGTTTTCTCTTCATCGCCCATCGCCAGGAAATACTTCGCCAGGCCATGCTAACCTTCCGTATAGTACTCGAAGACCCCAACTTCGGCAGCGTATGGGACGGCAATAACGAGCCCTCAAGCTATCAGCATGTCTTTGCAAGCAAGGACACGTTGCGCAACCGCTTGGACAGCCTGTCGCTTACCGAGGACTTCTACGACTATATGGTTGTGGACGAGGTTCACCACATCGTGGCTCCAACCTACGTCAAACTGATGACCTACTTCAAGCCCCACATTCTGCTTGGTCTTACAGCAACGCCCGAACGTACAAACGAACAGGAAGATATCACGGTTTTCTTCGACGGACATATCTCTGCCGAAATACGTCTTCCTGCAGCCCTGAACGCCGGATTGCTCGCTCCGTTCCATTATTATGGCATCCCTGATAATGTGGATTTGACGGAAGTGAAATGGAGAGGACATGGCTACGACATCTCCGAGCTGTCGCGTATCTATACCCAGAACGACTTCCGTACCGGACTCATCCTTAAGAAGATGCAGGAGTACATCGGAAACAGCCGACTTAACAAGGTTCGTGCGCTTTGCTTCTGTGTAGACAAGGAGCACGCACGATTCATGAACGCCAAGTTCACGCTTGCCGGATTGCGTACGGATGTGCTTACGAGCGACGACGACAACCACCATCGTGCCCTCGTCAAGAAGCAGCTTCAGGCAGGCACTATCAACTACCTCTTCGTTGTAGACCTCTTCAACGAGGGTGTGGACATTCCCGAGGTCGACACCATTCTGTTCCTTCGTCCTACCGAGAGTGCCACGGTCTTCCTCCAGCAGTTTGGCCGAGGACTCCGTCTGCACAAAGGCAAGGACCATCTTACCGTACTCGACTTTGTAGGCCATTCGCATGCCGAGTTCAGTTATAAGGACCGCTTTGAGGCTCTTATAGGCCGACATTCGCGCAATATCAGGGAAGAGATTGAGGGAGGCTTCACCAATGCGCCATTCGGTTGCAAGATAGTATTGGAAGAAAAGGCAAAAGAAGAAATCCTTGCAAACATAGACGGTTATCTGCGCAGCCTCAACCGAAGTAGAATAATCAAGGAGATAGCAGCCTACCACAAAGTCTGCAACGGATCGTTCTCGCTTAAGGGCTTCTTGGTCTACAGCCACATTCCTTTCCACAAGATCTATGGCAGCCTTACATGGGGCGAGATGTGCCAGATGGCTGGCGTCCGAAACGAGGTATCGGCACATTCTGCACAAATAAAGTTTGCCGTCACAAAGAAATGGCTCGCTACCGACTCGTTCTCTTACTTCACCCAACTGCTACAGTTCGTAGAGAGTGGTTTCCGTTGCGACACCCTTACATTCTCCGAGCAGCAGAAGCGTTGTGCCGTAATGCTCTATTACGACCTTTACGACAAAGCTGGAACATATGCCAGCATCGAGGAGATGTTCAGCGATTTAGCCTCCGACAAACTATTCATACAGGAGTTGCATGAGGTTGTCGATTATCTGCGAGACAGATGCTCGGCACCTGAGAAAGCCGACAATTCGGTCTACCGCGAATGGAATCCGCTTCGTCTGCATGGCGTCTACTCCAAGGCTCAGATACAGGCTGCGCTTGGGCTCTCCACCATAGAGCGCAAATCGCCGTCGCGCGAAGGCATGGAGCGTTTGAAGAGCATCAAGCTTGAGGCGATGTACGTAGACATTATAAAGAAACGCGAGGAGGGCTCGATGACAGCCTATAAGGACTACGCACTGAACCGTGAGTTCTTCCATTGGGAGACACAAAACCGAGTGCGCGAGGGCAGCCGTGAGGCCGAGGCTTACCGCAATGGTGAGAACAACATGCTTCTCTTCGTGCGCCAGCAAGTGGAACATCCCGACTACGGTTGCCGTATGGGATTCACCTATCTCGGGCAGGTCACAATGAAGAGCATAGAGGGCTCAAAACCAATGCAGATAGTATGGCATCTGAACACGCCTATGTCGGAAGCCACCTATGCCTTTGCAAGTCAATATAAAGCTATTGGATAATTATGAACACAGAAGAAAGAAAACATATAGAAGTGGTTGCCGCCGTTATCTGCGACGGCAACCGCATATTTGCCACACAAAGAGGTTATGGCGAATGGAAAGACTGGTGGGAGTTTCCGGGCGGAAAGATGGAGCCTGGCGAAACGCCCGAAGCTGCCCTGCAAAGAGAAATACGCGAGGAGCTTGCAACAGAAATCTCCGTGGAAAGTATGCTGACAACAGTAGATTACGACTACCCCAACTTCCACCTAACCATGCATTGCTATCTCTGCAAAGTGAAAAGCGGTAGCCTCACTCTCCTTGAGCACGAGGCGGCAAAGTGGCTCACGCGCGACGAACTAAACTCCGTTAAGTGGCTACCGGCAGATGTGGAGGTAGTGGAGAAGATAAAGAGCAGATTTTAATCCAAGTTCACCTGCTCCACTTCTTTCACAAGCGAATCCTTTCCGTTGAGCAAGTAGTATTTCACTCTTACTACGTTGTTAATCTCGGCAGAGCCTTTTACGCGTATGTGTCGTGTCTTGCCATAGACGGTGGTGTCGCGGCGCGATGGGTAGGACACGAGTTGCAGGAATTGTTTGGTCGAACCGCTACCGATATAGTACAATCCCACACTATCTGCAACGAGTGTAGAATCAACCACTTTTGCTCGCACCTTCTTGTTAATCAAAGCCGTGTCGGCAGGCTCAAAAACCGAAGCAGCTACCGTGTCACCCAATGTAGGTGAGTTGGCGAAACGGCAACTTGTCGTTGTAAAGCCTAAGAGCGCCATACACGCAGCAAAAAACAATATTGATTTCATTCTGTTTCTTAAATTTAAAATTACTGATAAAAATGAGGGTGAGTCAAAACTATAACGTTTCGTTACAACTGCTTGCAATGGCTACGGCAGGAATGCCGTAGCCTCCTACAGTGTGGATGCGTGGGTATAGCAAGGATGCTATACCCGCTACTCTTTCATTGACAGCGATATACGCTGGCGCTTGCAGTCCACTTCCGTCACACGCACCACCACATGCTGATGCAGCTTCACCACATCGTTCGGGTCCTTCACATATCGGTCAGCAAGCTGCGAGATATGTACCAGTCCGTCCTGATGCACACCCACATCCACAAACGCACCAAAGTTGGTTATGTTCGTCACGATGCCGGGCAAGAGCATGCCAACCTGCAAATCGCCGATTTCGTGTACACGTGGGTCGAACTCAAACACCTCCACCGCAGCACGCGGGTCGCGACCTGGTCGTTGCAACTCAGCCATGATATCGGTGAGCGTAGGCATACCGACGGTCGGTGTGACATAGGTATCGAGCTTTATGGTCTTCTGCAGGTTCTTGTCCTCAATCAGTTGTGCCACGGTACAGCCTTTGTCCTCTGCCATGCGCTTGACGATGTCGTAGCTTTCGGGATGTACGGCACTGTTGTCAAGCGGATTCTTCGCATTCGGAATGCGCAGGAAGCCGGCACACTGCACGAACGTAGCCGGACCAAGACGCGGCACCTTCTTCAGCTCCGCACGTGACTTGAACGCTCCGTTCTTCTCTCTGTACTCTACAATGTTCTTAGCTGTCGTGGCGTTCAGACCGCTGACGTATGTTAGCAGATGGCGACTGGCAGTGTTGAGATTGACGCCGACGGTATTCACACACGACTCTACAACCATATCAAGAGATTTCTTCAGCTCCGACTGGTCTACGTCGTGCTGATACTGTCCGACACCGATGCTCTTAGGGTCAATCTTCACGAGTTCAGCGAGCGGGTCCATGAGTCGGCGACCGATGGAGACGGCACCACGCACCGTGACATCCTCGTCGGGGAACTCCTCGCGTGCGGCTTCAGAGGCAGAGTAGACCGATGCTCCATCCTCGCTGACGACGAAGACGTGTATCTTGCTATCGAGACCGATCTCTTTAAGGAATGCCGCTGTCTCTCTGCTCGCTGTGCCATTGCCGACGGCTATTGCCTCGATGGCGTATCGATCGACCATGGCGAGCACCTGGCGTGCTGCGCCACGGGTGTCGCTCTTGGGCGGATGCGGATAGATAGCCTCGAAATGGAGCAGTGTGCCCTGTGCGTCGAGACAAACCACCTTGCAACCAGTGCGGAACCCAGGGTCTACACCCATGACACGCTTCTGTCCGAGCGGAGCAGCAAGAAGAAGTTGGCGCAAGTTTTCAGCGAATACGCTGATAGCCTCTTGGTCAGCAGTCTGTTTGCTCGACACGGAGAACTCTGTCTCGATGGAAGGCTTGAGTAGTCGCTTAAAAGCATCGTCGGCAGCCTCGGCAACGAGTTTACTGCACTCGCCGTAGCCACGGACGTATTGCGCCTTTATCTTATCCTTGCATACCTCATCATCAGCAGAGATGCTCACCTTCAAAAATCCCTCACGCTCACCACGACGCATTGCCAACAATCGATGCGACGAACAACGGCGGAGCGACTCTGAGAACTCAAAATAGTCGCGGTATTTCTGCGCCTCCTCCGTATCCGCTTTAGCCTTCACCACCTTCGATGTGATGACGGCTTCGCGTCTGTACACACTTCTTACCGATTTGCGCACATTCTCGTTCTCGTTGACAGCTTCGGCTATAATGAACTTCGCACCCTCAAGAGCCTCTTCCATCGATTTCACTTCGCCTTTCACAAAACGCTCAGCTGTACGGTTGATGTTCTTATCGAGTTGCAGCAGAATGGCGTTGGCAAGCGGTTCGAGTCCGTTCTGACGGGCAATGTCTGCCTTTGTACGGCGCTTCGGCTTGTATGGCAGATATATATCTTCAAGTTCGGACAGCGTCCAACAATCTTCAATACGCTTGCGCAACTCGTCGGTAAGTTTGCTCTGAGCCTCGATGGTAGAAAGTATTGTCTCCTTGCGCTTCGCAATGTCGGTGAGTTTCTCGCGCATCAGCGCAATGTCTGATACCTGCACCTCGTCCATGTTGCCGGTCATCTCCTTGCGGTAGCGACTGATAAACGGTATGGTGCAATTTTCGTCGAGCAACTGTAGTGTGTTCTCCACTCCGCGCTGTGGCAAGCCAAGCGCATCAGATATTATTCGTGTATATGTATTCATCTTGTTTGTTTTATACTACAAATTTAGTGGAAATAGAAGAGAATACAAAATAGAAATACAACTTTTTTTAGCCTATACTTCTAACTTACACCTAAGTAAAGTTGATGTTTTACTATCTGCAAGTGGCACTTAAGCATAGCAGATGTGGCACTTAAACATTGTAGAAGTGCCACTTAATCACGATATCTAAAGAACTAAAAGACAATATATAGGATTTTTACAAAAGCCTGTCAAATGAAAAAAATGAGAACAGACCATTCGGAGTTGGCACAATCGTGCATTTCATAACATGAAACTTCGAACGGTCTGTTCTCAATTGTAATTACTTATGTCCACTTATCTTCTTTGTAACATAAGCATCAATCACAGCCACAGCCGTAATGTTCACTATGTCACGTACCGAACTCTCAAAGTCGGTAAAGTGGATTGGCTTATTCAAGCCCATCTGAATCGGGCCTATTATTTCGGCATCCGGGTCAAGTGCCTGCAACATTTTGTAGCTGCTCTGTGCACTGCTCATATTCGGGAACACGAGAGTGTTGACATCTTTACCCTTCAGACGTGTGAATGGATATTTGTCGTCGCGCAACTGCTTATTTAGCGCAAAGTTCACCTGCATCTCACCATCGATACACAAATCAGGGTAGCGTTGCTGCAAATCATCGACAGCCGCATGTACCTTAACCGGGCTACCTACCTCGTCGGTGCCGAAGTTAGAGTAGCTAATCATTGCTATGTTAGGCTCCTCGTTGAAGAAGCGTACGGTGTTAGCCGAGAGGCGTGCGATATCGGCAAGAATATGCTCGTCGGGATGGCGGTTGATGAGTGTATCAGAAACAAAGAATACGCCTTTTTTTGTATTAAGGATATGCATTGTTGCAAATGTGCTATACTCCTTACGAATACCTATCACCTCCTTCGCAACCTTGATAGTGTTAGAATACTTAGTGTAAAGACCGGTGATGAATGCATCGGCATCGCCCGTCTCTACCATCATCATACCGAAGTAGTTGCGCTCGTACATCTTGTCGTATGCCTCCTCGAAGGTGTAGCCCTGACGTGCACGCTTCTTCGCGAGATGCTTGGCGTATGTGGCACGGCGTCCCTGCTCCTGATCGGCACGCATGTCTACGATGTCAATGCCCTCAAGACTCAGCTTCAGACGTTGGGCAAGTCGCTGCAGACGATCGGGGTTGCCGAGAAGTACTGGATGGCAGATGCCCTCAAGGCGTGCCTGAACGGCAGCCTTCATCATAGACGGGTGACCGCCCTCAGCGAACACTACGCGCTGCGGATGCAAACGGGCTGTGTCGTGGAGGTTGCGTGTGAGTTTTGTCTCTTGACCCAGCAACTCCATCAAGCTCTTCTTGTAGGAGTCCCAATCGGTGATGGTTTTGCGTGCTACTCCACTTTCAATTGCAGCCTTGGCAACAGCCGCACTCACCTCTGTGATAAGACGAGGGTCGACGGGTTTCGGGATGAAGTATTTCGGACCGAACGTGAAATCGTTAACGTGATATACCTCATTCACGATATCGGGCACGGGCTGCTTTGCGAGGTCGGCAATGGCATGAACGGCAGCCATTTTCATCTCCTCGTTAATAGCCTTGGCGTGAACGTCGAGTGCTCCACGGAAGATATATGGGAAACCGATTACGTTGTTTATTTGGTTGGGATAGTCGCTTCTGCCAGTAGACATGAGCACGTCGGGGCGGCTTGCCATTGCGTCCTCGTAGCTGATCTCAGGCACGGGGTTGGCAAGGGCGAACACGATAGGCTGGTCTGCCATAGAGCGAATCATATCCTGAGAGAGCACGTTGCCCTTAGAGAGTCCGACGAACACGTCGGCACCCTTCACGGCTTCCTCAAGGGTGTGTACATCCGTACGCTTTGTAGCGAACAGAGCCTTCTGCGGAGTGAGGTTCGGACGGTCGGCGGTGATAACACCCTTCGAGTCGAGCATCACGATATTTTCCACTCTTGCGCCAAGTGCTACATACAACTTTGTGCAGCTTATGGCAGCTGCACCTGCTCCGTTTACAACAATCTTTACATCGGTGATGTTCTTGCCAGCTACCTCAAGCGCATTCTTCAAACCGGCTGCCGAGATGATGGCTGTGCCGTGCTGGTCGTCGTGCATCACGGGGATGTCGAGGGTCTTCTTCAGACGCTCTTCAATATAGAAGCACTCTGGTGCCTTAATATCCTCAAGGTTGATACCACCGAAGGTCGGGGCAATCTTCTCTACTGCCTCGCAGAACTTCTCCGGATCCTTTTCTGCAATCTCGATGTCGAATACGTCGATGCCGCCATATATTTTAAAGAGCAGGCCTTTGCCTTCCATAACTGGTTTACCGCTCATTGCTCCAATGTCGCCAAGACCTAATACGGCGGTGCCGTTTGAAATGACGGCGACAAGATTACCTTTGTCTGTGTACTTATACACATCGTCCGGATTCTGCTGAATCTCGAGACACGGGAAAGCTACACCAGGAGAATACGCCAAACTAAGGTCGGTTTGGGTGTGGTAAGGTTTGGTCGGCTTCACCTCAATTTTGCCAGGACGTCCACTTTCGTGATACTCCAATGCACTTTCTTTTGTGATTTTAACCATTGTATTAAATATTATTAGATATATAATTTCACCGCAAAGTTACTGAAAAAGCTTGGATTAAAAGCATTGCTTAAAAGATTGTTTCGCCCGTTTTATTTAAAATAATATAAAAACTCACAACACTTTGAAAGTTTTTTTATACTTTTGTGAAAAATTATTGCGATATTCATCATATTATAAACAAAGATTTATGCACAAGGAAAGTTCTCAAACATGCTATAAGTTGGAATTGCGCAACAGAATACTAAAGGCTGCTATGACAGAATTTTTACACAAAGGCGTGAAGTCTGTAAAAATGGACGACATAGCAAATGCTCTTGCTATATCCAAACGCACGTTGTATGAGATTTACTCTAACAAAGAGGAGCTTCTGCTTGAGGCGGTACGTATTCATGAGGAGGAGTTCAACGACCACATGGTGCAGTATAGCCAGAACAAGAATCATAGTGTGATGGATATCATTATCGAGTTTTACAAGAAGAAACTACTTGCTATTGCGGACGTATCTCCTTTATTCTTAGTTGAACTACGCAAGTACAAGCAGGTTGTAGCATATCTCGAACAATTAAATGCTGAACGCCACAACAACGCCTTGCTATTCTTCAGACGTGGTGTAAGAGAGGGGTTCTTCCGTTCGGACATCAACTTCGACATTATTCTTAAAACAAGTTCTGCGTCTGCCAACTACGCTATGGAAACCCAAATGTATAAAGAATATAGCATAACTACAATCATGCACAACACCATTCTCCTTTATCTGCGCGGTATTTGCACCACGAAAGGCATAAAGGAACTTGACGATGCAATCGCCGAATAAGCATCATATAAAATTTAATAAAGCCTTAGTAAAACATTCATACACAAGAATGTACATACATTTACCAAGGCTTTATTTTGTATATAAAAAGTACAATTTTATCTTTACAAACGCGTCACCGACTTTACTCCCCTCACAGTGCGAAGCTTTTTAAGCAAAGCTTCAAGTTTCGACGTGTCGTCAATCAGCACGTTGAGATTGCCGCTGAACAGTCCGTCGTGACTGTCGATGTTTATCGACTTCATCACAATCTTCTGTTCCTTCGAGATGATGCTTGTGATGTTGTTCACAATACCGAGGTCGTCGTTGCCAACAACGCGCAGCGTTATGTTATACTGTGAAGTTCCCTTACCGCTCCATCTTGCCTTCACAATTCTATAGCCGAAACGCTTACGCAGTTCGGGAGCGTTCGGACAGTCCTGGCAATGTATCTTGATGCCTCCGTTCACGGTCACGAAACCGAATATCTGGTCGCCGTAGATAGGATGGCAGCATTGTGCCAGCGAGTAGTCCACGCCTTTAAGGTTGCGGTCGATAACCAACTCGTCGTCTGACGACTTTGTGCGGAAATTGTTTGCGTTATTGTCTTTGTCAAGCACAAACTCTTCTGCCGAACGTATCGCAGCACCCATCTTCTGGTTTGCGCTGTGTTCCTTCTCGGCTATGTATCCGTCCACAACATCGTTGATGTCTATCTTCTCGTCTACGAGTTGTCTATAAAAGTCGGAAGTCTCCTTGAAGCCCATCTTCGAGATGAGATGGTAAAGCACGCTCTCCTCAAGCTCTATCTTTCGGTTCTTGAACTTGCGCTCAAGCATCTCCTTCGCAAACACTCCGTCCTTCACCTTCAGCTCCTTCAGCGCAAGGCGTATCTTCGACTTCGCACGCGAGCTTTGCACGATGTTCAGCCACTCCTGCTTCGGCGTTTGGTTGTTCTGCGTAAGAATTTCAATGGTGTCGCCCGAGTGCAGTTTCTCTCTGAAAGATACATTTCTACCGTTTATCTTTCCGCCCACACACTTGTTGCCTACGCCGGAATGTATGTGGTAGGCGAAATCGAGCACGGTCGATCCTTTCGGAAATTTCAGCAGATCGCCTTTCGGCGTGAACACGAACACCTCGTCCTCGTACAGATCCATCTTGAACTGGTCCATAAGTTGCAAGCTGTCGCCTGCTTCGAGTGCTGCTCGTATGTTGTTGAGCCAATCGTCTATGCCAGAATCGCCCTTGATGCCCTTATAGCGCCAGTGCGCTGCCAGACCTTTCTCGGCTATCTCGTCCATGCGCTCGGTGCGTATCTGCACCTCCACCCACTTCTGCTCCGGACCGAGCACGGTTATGTGCAGACTCTCGTAGCCGTTCGACTTCGGCACCGAGAGCCAGTCGCGCAGACGCTTCGGGTTGGGCTGGTACATGTCGGTGACAAGCGAGTAGGTCTGCCAGCATTGCATCTTCTCTTCGCTTAGCGGCGAGTCGATGATGATACGTATGGCAAAGAGGTCGTAAATGCCCTCGAATCCGCATTGCTGCTTCTTCATCTTCTGCCATATCGAGTGGATGCTCTTCGTTCTGCCCTTGATATGGCTCTTTATGCCCATGGCGTCGAGTTTCTCGGCGATAGGCTTTATGAACTTCTCTATATATGCGTCGCGAGAGCGCTTCGTCTCGTTGAGCTTCTCCTTTATCATATAGTAGGCGTCGTGCTCAAGATACTTCAGGCTGAGGTCTTCCAGCTCGCTCTTCAGCTTGTAGAGGCCCAGTTTGTGTGCCAGCGGAGCATACAGATAGCTCGCCTCTTCTGCCACCTTCTGCTGTGCCTCGCCGTTCTCCGTATCGCGGATATGGCGCATAAGCACCACGCGCTCCGATATCATAATCAGCACCACGCGCATGTCCTCCGCGAACGAAAGCAGAAGGTTGCGAAAGTTCTCGCTCTCTATCACCGGCGACTTGCGGTATAGCTCGTGAATGCGTACAAGGCCGTGGATGATATGTGCAATGCTCGCACCGTATTCCTTCTCTACCTGCTCAATGGTGAGACTCTCGTTCGCCACACTATTGTATAACAATATCGACAGCACGCAGTCGCGCTTCATTCCTATTTCTTCAAGCTCGAGTAGAGCCGTGCGAAAACTCATAAGTATAGGATTTAGCCCGAAAACATCTCTATTTATCTTATTCTCCTGCAGTTCTGATTCGATTTGGGCACGTACCTTGACAGCATCTTCTTCCGCATACTCGTCACCCATCAGCGACTTCAACTGCTCGGCTATCTCAAGGAGCGTTGTCCTTTCTTCGTCTGTAAATTTGAACTTTTTTTCCATGATTACTATGTTGTAAAAACATTTAATATGAAGACAAAGGTAAAAATAAAATCTGATAAACAATAGCTTTACACAATTGTTTATTCGTCATTCACAGAATTTATAATTAATTTTGCATATAAATACTAATTTCATATATATTATAACAATGGCAAAGATAAAGATTGAGACACCAAAGGGTGACATCATCGTGCGCCTCTACGATGACACCCCAAAACATCGTGACAATATGCTAAAGCTCGTTGAAGAGGGCTTCTACAACGGAACGCTGTTCCATCGCGTCATTAAGGACTTCATGGTGCAGGGCGGCGACCCCGACAGCAAGAATGCGCCGAAGGGCAAGCAGCTTGGTGCAGGCGGCCCCGATTACACTATTGAGGCTGAGTTCACACCGGCACACTTCCACAAGCGTGGTGCTTTGGCAGCAGCACGCTTAGGCGACGAGGTTAACCCCAACAAGGAGTCGAGCGGCAGCCAATTCTACATAGTGCTCGGCGAGAAGTACAATCAGGGACAGCTCAAGCAGATGGAGAAGCAGATGAAGCAGAACCAGGAGACAATCACCTTTAACGACCTTGTGACCTACTACAAGAAGGAGATTATGGAGATGCGCAAGAACCGCGACCGCACCGGACTGCAGGAGATGCAGGAGCGCCTTATGAAAGAGGCGAAGGAGATATGCAAGCAGAATCCCGTTGGTTTCAGTGCTGAGCAGATGGAGGCTTACACAACCATTGGCGGCACTCCATTCCTCGATGGCGAGTACACCGTGTTCGGAGAGGTAGAGGAAGGACTGGACGTTGTTGACGCTATACAGAACGCCGACACCGACCGCGCCGACCGTCCTACTGAGGACATCGCCATGACTATCACACGTATTGACTAACAATCCATTATGACACCGACAGAAGAGAAAGCACTTACCGTATACAAAGCAAGTGCGGGTAGCGGAAAGACGTTCACGCTATCCGTAGAATACATAAAGTTGCTCATCAAGAACCCGATGAGTTTCCGTTCGACACTCGCTGTTACGTTTACGAACAAAGCAACTGAGGAGATGAAGACACGTATCCTCAGTCAGCTTTATGGTATATGGAAGCAGCTCCCGAAGTCGAAGGATTATATAGAAAAGATAAAGAGCGAACTTGGTGTGACCGAACAGTTTATGTCCGATCGCGCCAAGATCGCTCTTTTTAATATTGTACACAACTACAGCTACTTCCGCATCGAGACCATCGACTCGTTCTTCCAGAGCGTGCTGCGCAATCTTGCACGCGAACTCGACCTTACGGCCAACCTGCGCATAGAGCTTAACGACCGACAGATTGAGAGCATCGCTGTAGACGAGATGATTGACGAACTGGGCGAAAAGGACGAACTGCTGAAGTGGATTCTCGGTTATATAAAGGAGAACATCGACGACGACAAGAACTGGAACGTTATCGGCTACATAAAATCGTTCGGCGAGAATATCTTCCGCGAGTTCTACAAGACAAAGAGCAAGGAGCTTAACACATTGCTGCACGAGAAGGGCTTCTTCGAGCAGTACACCAAGCGCATCAGAACCATACGCGACGAAGCCGAAGCGGAACTGAAAAGCGTTGCGGCGGAGTTCTTCGAGGCGCTCGAAACGGAAGGCATTGACATCACCGACCTCAGCTACGGCAAGTCGGGACCTGCCAGCTACTTCATCAAACTGCAGAACGGGCAATACGACGAGAGCATCATCACGGGCAGAGTGCAGAAGGCACTCGACGAAGGCTCAGCCGACTGCTGGACGAAGAAGACAGCGCCGCAATCGCTGCGCCACTTCGCCGAGGAGACCATCGTGCCGCTTCTCGAAAAGGCGGAAGCAACGCGCAAGAGCAACTGGAAGATGTACGAGTCGGCGGTTCTCACGCTGAAACATCTCAACCAACTGCGCCTGCTCAACAGCATCGAGCAGAAGGTGCGCGAGATGAACGTCGAGGCGAACCGCTTCTTGCTCAGCGACACCCACACCCTACTCCATTCGCTCATCAAGGACACCGACTCGCCGTTCATATTCGAGAAGATTGGTTCGCATCTGGAGAACGTGATGATCGACGAGTTTCAGGACACGAGCACCGTGCAATGGCAGAACTTCAAGGTGTTGCTCGAAGAGTGCATGAGCCACAGCGAGGAGCACGGCAACCTGATTGTGGGCGACGTGAAGCAGAGCATCTACCGCTGGCGATCGGGCGACTGGCGTATGCTGAACAACATCAAGGGCGAGTTTCCGCAGGTGAGCGACATGCTCGACATACGCACGCTGACGCACAACTACCGTTCGTCGCGCCGTGTCATCAACTTCAACAACGCTTTCTTCGAGCGTGCCGCCGAAATAGAGTTCAACGACCTTAAGGAGTGCTGCGGCGAGGACGACATGCAGCTTGCCGAACAGCTTAAGAGTGCGTATGCCGACGTGTGCCAGCAGGTACCGGAGAAGCGCGAGGACACCGGATACGTACACATCGAGCTGCTTCCGCAGGAGGAGTACACCGACATCACGCTCAACAAGACGGTCGAGACAGTGGACCATCTGATAGAATGCGGAGCCGACCCTTCTGATATAGCTATCATCGTGCGCTCCAACAACACCATACAGCAGATTGCGGAGCACTTCGCTTGCGTACGCCCCGAACTGAAGATTGTGTCTGACGAGGCTTTCCGTCTCGACAACTCTACGGCGCTGAACATCCTCGTTGCGGCGATGCACTCGCTGACGCACAAGGACGACAAGCTGACAAGGGCGTACATCGCAAAGGCTTACCTCACGAAGGTGAAGGGCGTAGACCTCGAGACTGCCAACCGCACGGTTTCTACCGAGGAGGGCGTTGAGAGCGCACTGCCTGCCTACTACTGCGACCATGGCGACGAACTGCTCGTGATGCCTATCTACGAACTTGCCGAGCGTCTTTACAAGATATTCAGTCTTGAGCGCATCTGCGGCGAAGACGCTTACGTCTACGCTTTCTTCGACTGCCTCACCAGTTTCCTCACCTCAAACACAGCCACGCTCGACGACTTCGTTGAGGAGTGGAACGAGAACTTCGCGTCGAACACTATCCAGGCACGCTCTATTGACGGCATTCGCCTTATCACGATTCATAAGAGTAAGGGTCTGGAGTTCAAGCACGTCATCATTCCGTTCTGCGACTGGCGCATGGAGAAGACCAACACTATATGGTGCGAACCTACAGAGGCACCGTTCAACGAGCTGCCGCTTGTGCCGGTAGACTTCAGCGCAAAGCAGATGATGGGCACGATATACGAGAAAGACTACATCGTGGAGCACCTGCAGAACTGCGTAGACAACCTCAACCTACTCTATGTGGCATTCACGCGCGCCGAGCGCAGCCTCATCGTATTCGCACGCCGCGGCAACACATCGCTGCGTTCGTACGTGATAGAGCAAGCGATAAGCGACATGCAGTTGCCCGACTGCTCGTTCGAAGGCGACCCGAGCAACAGCACGGACACGCTCAGCCTGACTTACGGCGAAATAGACACCACAAAGGAGAAGAAGAAGGCGGAGGAGTCGAACATCTTCACGCCGCACGTGGAGAACATCCTGCTGCCGATGAAGACCTTCGCCTCGAACGTAGAGTTCAAGCAGAGCAACAAGAGTCGCGACTTTATCAGCGATGAGACTGACGACGAGCAGGCTGAGCAGCAGTCGTACATCAAGACGGGTCTGCTGCTCCACTATCTGTTCTCTAACATCGAGACCGCCGACGACGTAGACAGCTGTCTGCACGACATGGAGATGGAAGGTCTGTTCGACGAGAGTGTAATAACACCAACGAAGCTAAAAACCATGCTCCACAAACGCTTTCACAATCCCATAGTAAAAAAATGGTTCTCAGCAGATTGGACACTATTCAACGAGTGTTCCATCCTCAGCTACGACCCGACCGCCGACAAGCTGACGGAGCATCGCCCCGACCGCGTGATGAAACGAGGCGACGAGGTGCAGATTGTCGACTTCAAGTTCGGCAAACCGCAGCCCGAACACACAGACCAGGTGCAGCGCTACATATCGCTCATGCACAGCATGGGCTACACCAACGTGAAGGGCTATCTCTGGTACGTCTATTCGGACAACATCGTTGAAGTATAACTATAAAAGAAGACAACATGAACAAGACATTCTTAGAATATGTCGCAGAAGATATAATCAGCAAGTACGGCACCGACCTATCGCGCATCGCCGTGGTGTTCCCGAACAAGCGTGCCGCTCTGTTCCTCAACGAGCACCTTGCCCGCATTGCGGGTCAGCCCGTATGGAGCCCTGCCTACATCACTATCAGCGACCTCTTCCGACAGCATACCGACCTCAAGCCAGCCGACCCTATAAAGCTGATATGCGACATACACAAGTCGTTCACGAAGTGTACGGGCATCGACGAGACGCTCGACCACTTCTACGGTTGGGGACAGCTGTTGCTTGCCGACTTCGACGACATCGATAAGAACATGGCAGACGCCGACAGCATATTCTGCAACCTTAAGGACATTCACGAGCTCGACGACATTTCGTATCTCGACGACGAGCAGAAGGAGATGCTGAAGCGCTTCTTCGCCAACTTCAGCGACGACATCGAGTCGGAACTGAAGAAGCGCTTCCTTAGTCTGTGGTCGCACTTCGGCGATATCTACCACGACTACAACCGCCGCCTCACCGAGCAGGGCATCGGCTACGAGGGTGCCATATATAGAAAGGTGGCAAGCGAGCAGACGCTGCAGATGAAGTACGACAAGTATCTGTTCGTAGGCTTCAACCTCCTGCAGAAGGTGGAGCGCATTCTGTTCAGCCGACTGATGAAGGAGGGCAAGGCAAAGTTCTATTGGGACTTCGACGAATACTATATGCCGTCAGCTTCTCAACACCTCAACACCTCAACACCTCAACATCTCAACATCTCAACCCTCAACATCGCCGACTTCCCCAACGAGCTCGACAACACCGATCGCGACATCTACGCCAACATGCGCCGACCGAAACGCATACGCTTCATATCTTCGCCCACGGAGAACGCGCAGGCGCGCTTTGCGAGCAACTGGCTCTTAGAGAACGACCGCTACAAGGCTGGCCGCAAGACAGCCGTCGTGATGTGCGACGAGAGCATACTGCTGCCCATTATGCACAGTCTGCCACCCGAAGCCGACAAGGTGAACATAACGAGCGGTTTCCCACTCGCCATGACACCCGTAGCGTCGCTCGTGATGCTGCTCTTCGACCTCTATACGCTCGGCTTGCGCAAGAAGGGCACCGCCTTCAACCCCCACTACATGAAGAAGCTCATGGCGCATCCCTACGCACACCATCTCCAAGAGGTGCAATTAAAGGGGATTAAGGGGGTGCACTTGTCTCAAGTGCACCAAGAAGAAGTGCACCAAGAAGGAATTGCGGTGCTTCTACAACACATTGCCACACTCGTGAAGCAGGTGGGCATAGCCACAAAACGGGAGGGCGACGCACTCACGCAGGAGTCGGTGTTCCGCATGTTCACCATACTCAACCGCCTCGCGGCATTGGCTGAGAGCGGCGACCTTGTGGTAGACAACACCACGCTGCGCCGACTGGTGTCGCAGCTCGTCAGCTCATCATCGATACCATTCCACGGCGAGCCGGTGATAGGCGTGCAGATAATGGGTGTGCTCGAGACGCGTAACATCGACTTCGACCACGTGCTGCTGCTCTCGTGCAACGAGGGCAACATGCCGAAGGGCGTTAACGACTCGTCGTTCATACCCTACTCCATACGCAAGGCGCACGGACTCACCACCATCGACAACAAGGTGGCTATCTACTCCTACTACTTCCACCGACTGCTGCAACGCGCCGGCGACATCACCATCGCCTACAACAACTCAACAGACAACGGACACACCGGCGAGATGAGCCGCTTCATGCTACAGCTGCTCGTGGAGAGCGGACAGAAGATATACCACTACAGTCTGACGGCGAAGAACCAGCCCACGCCACTGATGCCGAAGCCCATAGAGAAAGACGAAACCACCATCAGCAAGCTGGAGGAAATGAGCAAGCTCTCGCCCTCGGCTATCAACACGTACATACGCTGCAAACTGGCGTTCTACTACCAGTACATAGCCCACATAAAGGAGCCTGACAGCGACCCCGAGTCCATCGACAACCGCATGTTCGGCAACATCTTCCACCGCGCAGCTTACCTTATATATAAGAACATCACCGAACATAGTCAGGTTATTGAGAAAGCTCACATACAGGCTTATCTCAGCAACCGCAAACTGCTGGCAAGCGTCGTAGACCGTGCCTTCGAGGAGGAAGAATGCAAGACGAACAACGGACTGCAGATTATCAACCGCGAGGTGATAATCGAGTATATCACGAAGCTGCTGAAGATAGACCAGCAGCTGTGCCCGTTCAATATTCTGGCTATGGAGGAAGAGGCAAAAGTGTACACGCAGCTGCCGTTCACCACCCATTCAGGGGGTGCACTTGTCTCAAGTGCACCAGGCAAACAATACAACATCACCATCGGTGGCATCATCGACCGACTCGATGCCGTCACCGACAAGCAGACCGGTAAGCGACGCATACGTGTGGTCGACTACAAGACGGGCAACAAGCCATCGAGCGCGATAAAAAGCATCGAGGAGGTGTTCGACCCGAAGAACATCGCCAGTAAGCACTCCAACTACTTCCTACAGGCGATACTCTACTCGCTCATCGTGAGCGGTTCGAAGGAGTGGAACGCGGCTAACGACGCCGTCAGCCCCGCGTTGCTCTTCATAAAGCAAGCCGCAACCAACGACTACGACCCTACGCTCTGCATCGACAAGCACCCGATAAGCGACGTGACGGTGTACAAGGAGGAGTTTCTCACAAAACTAAAGGAGACCGTAGCCGACATGTATTCCACAAACGCCGCCTTCACGCCCACTGACGACAGAAAGAAGTGTGAGCTTTGCCCGTACAGAATGCTGTGCGGACTATAGATTTTTTTTGCAAAAGTCATCGACACCCGTACGCAATCCGATTGGACGGCGAACGCAATCTGATCGGGCGGCGAACGCAATCTGATTGGACGGCGAACGCAATCCGATTGGACGGCGGACGCAATCTGATCGGGCGGCGAACGCGAACGGTGCCGACCACGGATGTGAACAAGAAGACGATCCAACATAACAGAAGCATTAAGCGCATAACGCAAATTGTGAAGAAAAAGGAAGAACAGAAAGAAAAAGGATGTTTGTAATAAACTTTCGCGAATGATTTGCGTCTAATTGAATGTGTGATATTTGAAGATTTCTGTCCGCTTCAAGAACGAGTAGAATTTATTTCAAAACATCAATCATATATTATAAATTTTTAATTAGTGGCTTATGAAAAGAATTATGAGAATTTTAATGATTGCCATTTGTTGCATGATGTCATTCAATATCGTAGCAAATGCTGGCAACGACAAACCTATCAATGTTAATGAACTTCCTGCCAAGGCTCAGACCTTGC
>DAVZJL010000002.1:0-82263 GCA_052272805.1 Prevotella sp.
ATTTGAGTTTTAAGCAGCACTAAGGTAAGTGAATTTCCTGACATATGCAAGCATTAGGTAATTTATTGTTATCCAATGACTTGCTTTCTTGTAAAAATAACAAGTCTGCTAATTTAAGGATATATGTATTCTTAATTATACCAATATTTATCTTAATAATTTCATATTAAGGGTGAACAAAAAAATAAAAAAAATAACATAACAGCAAAAAAAATAAGAATTTTTGTTGTTTTGTTATTTTTTTTATCTATATTTGCAATCGTAATACTAGAATAGACAAACTAATAACATATAAAACTAACTGAATTAATAACTTTTAAAACTAAACAATTATGAAAAAGCTATTATTAACTATTGCGTGCTTATTATCGATTTCTATCAAATCAGTAGCAGTTGATTTCTTTCCAATAAGCGAAGTGAATAACAAGCATTATGGCGTTGGTCTTTTAGGAGGCTATGTGGGCTATGCGGACAATCTGGGTAGTGGTGCATTTGGCTTTTCAGTCACTGCATGGGGTGCATACATTGATATGATTGGTTGGCCACGTGCTCATGCCAATGATACAGGTGTAGATAAATGGGATGATAAGTATTGTTTTTGTGTCCATTTAGGCTACCAAATTCCTATAACCAAAACTGTCAGAATTGTACCATTGTTAGGCTATACGTCTGTGCAGGAGGGTACTACTGACGGAGGTAATTGGAGTGTCTCAAATAGTGGCATAAATAATAGTTTCAATGCTGACAATGAGATCTCTGGATTTGATTATGGTGGAATGTTGGTGTTTAATTATAAGTTTATAAACTTCAATGCGGCCATTACACGTTATGCTGTATATGGCGGAGTGTCCTTCGAATTCTAAGCATTAGATTTAACCAAAATCGCTTTCTATGTTAATATCCAAATGTTCAAAGGACAGTAGATAGACAATTAACGTTATTCTAATTCGTCGAACTCACGTTAATGTTATATCTTGCTGAAAGCCCTGATTGGGAATAGGCGGGATTGACACATATAGATAAAATGGCGTAACTGTACGCTTTTGTTTTGACGTATCTGAATCTCGCAAATTCATCTGTTAGTCAAAAACAAAGCAACGGAAACGTCCCGAAGAGGTGTATTTTATATACAACCCTTATTGACTCATTTCGCAAAAGCGTTATGGGCTTTAGGGTAATTATATATTTACACTGGCGTGGGGCTTTCAGCGTTGCTCGTTTCGACTAACAGGGCAAATGCGAGAGCCTAGATACGTGGAGCGAGTGACAGGCTGGCTCTACGCTTTTTTATATATATGCTAAAAGGAAAATAGAAAATTATAAATTGCCTTGATTGGAGCCTAAAAGGGCGCATCCTTTTTACCACATGAAAAATAAGTTTAGTTTATTCGGGTTCATAGCAACTCTTTTGTTCTCTGCATTTCTGGGAGCAGCGATGATTTCGTGCAGTAGTTCTTCTGATGACGATGGACCTGCTGGAGAATGGCAAAGTTGGTCGACAATGGACCATTGTATTGCTTTAGACAAAAGTAATTATGAGGTGTTAAAAAGCATAGCCAGTAATGTACCTGTCGATTTTGGTTCTATGCGTTGTTATGTAAACAAGCAGTATTACCGTATTTCCAGTTATCAGAATTGGGTTTTCTATCTGCAAGATGGTTCTTTCCTCTTCAGCAACGAGACTTTGTATTTCTTTGAGAAAGATGGTATGGCATATATGCTTAAAAACGCAAACAATACTATCTACAAAAGCAAGTCACTTAGAGAACCTTTTGAGTATAATTGTAGAACTAGAATATATCTTGGATTGTACAATACACCTGGAGGAGGTGGTGGTGGCAGCACTTCTGGCTACACGTTGTACAAGACTGTGACAGCCTTAGTCTTGACAGAAGTGTATAATGACGTTACGAAAACTTCATATAAGACCATGGGCATCTACAAGAAATCAGGGAGTTCCTACTATTACATCAAGCTTGATACCAATCTTTATTTGCCTCTTTCTAAATCAAAATATTCAACACATGATTGGGTTGACGTTAGTAGCTACAACTACTTTACCAGCCATTCCCCTACCTCTACATCAGTCATGTATTGGTATTACGTCGATCTCTAATCTTTTATGTTTCTAATCACAATACTAACCAGCCTCATAGGATATCTATAGGCAAAAAAAGAACAAGCGTGTGAAAAAGTATCGTAATCTAATCATGGTTTTACTGGCAGCAGTTATGTCGGGTTTGTATCTCGTATCATGCGACAGCGATGGTGAAGGAGGAAACCCCAAATCCCAGATATTAGGAACATGGGCCAGCGTTTCTTCTCCCGGTGAAAAAGGCGCAGGCATGATGATTTGTGCCGATGGCACAGGTTATTTTTATGCTTCATACTCCAATGGGTATGATGGTGTGGGCTATGTCGAAAAGTTCGAGTATCTCTACGATGAAGAAGATAATTATGGGACTATCACTTTCATCTTTGGGAACTTTAGCGCGACCTATCACATAGCCATCATCACTGACACGAAGCTCGTCCTCATCCAGAGTGGCGGCAATCAAGTTTACAAGAAGATAACTCCGACTTATACTGCAGCTCAACTTGAGAAAATCTATCAGGCACAATCGCAGAAAAGTTCTAATTAGAAAATCGCTTATTAAGCTATAAATAAATCATCTATGGAGTTAAGACAACAGCCTGTCGCGAGAGAGCAATCCACAGAGCTGACGTCTTAACTCCTTTCTACACCTAATTCCTAACGATCAATTCTTAACGACTATGCTCCATATACTCACTAACCTAAAAAAACACTTCACATCCGATCCCTTTTACTTATGGAGCATCATGGTTTTGATGGCTACCAACCCTATCGCTACACTGTTCTATCAACCAGAATGGCTCAATACAGCTATTTCTCTCGCCCTTATATACTGTTGCGCCTGCATGTTCACCATTATATTCTCCACTATGGGGCACATTGGAACTATCATAAAGTATCTTAGCCTCACACTTGTTGCCTCCTACGACTTACTCGTCATCATCTGTTTTACCATGTTTAAAACGAACATAGATGCCACTATCATTGAGACTCTACTCGAAACCAACATCAACGAAATCAAGGAGTTTCTCTGCGTCTTCATCCCTTGGTGGCTCATCATCTGCTTTGTTCTCTTTCTCACGAGTCTGTTCTACATCCATCATCGCTGTCACTACCAGCGACACATCACCATGGGTAACCGACAGAGCACCTTCCACCTTTATCTACTCGTTTATGTCGTCACAGTACTGCTTATCTGGCATCGAGTTCTTATCAAGAAAATCCAGAACATGGAATCATGGAGCATTCCATTCGAAAACGTTGCTATCAACCTTAAAAAATACGAACCCAAACAAATACGTCTATCAGAAACAAGAGAGCAACATCCCGAAAAGATAGTGCTTATCATCGGTGAATCGCACTCCAAAGGTCATAGCTCTATTTACGGCTACGACAAGCCTACGAACCCGCACATCCAACAGCTTATAAACGATAGCTTGCTCTATGCGTTCAATAAAGTTACGTCGCCAGCAAATGCCACTGTTCAATCATTCAAATTCATCCTTAACACAAGACGCATCAAAGATATCCTGACAGAGTGGTATAAATTCCCATCTATCATCACCATTCTCAAGTCAGCAGGCTATCATACCAGTTGGTATTCCAACCAAGACGAAGTGGGACTACACGACAACTTAGCGTCCTGCTTTGCACATATATGCGACCAATATTACTTCAACACCAAGAAGACACGGCTTGATGGCGACCTCATAGGTCTTCACAAACTCACAAAGGGAAAAGAGTTCATCATCTATCATCTCATGGGGCAACATGTAGATTTTTCGAAACGTTATCCAGAATCTTTCCGATTCTTTAAGTCCTCCAACTATGATAAGGCCAAATATGCAAACCAAGAGGTTGCTGCCCATTACGACAACGCTTGTCTATACAACGACTATGTAGTATCGCAACTCATGAACAGCTACAAACATGAAGATGCCATCGTTATCTATTTTCCAGACCATGGGCTCGACGTATTCCAAACAAGTTCTAAATATTTCGGTCATGCCATTAACCACAAGAAAAAATCTCGCAAGATAGGGTTACAGATACCTTGTTTTGTCTATACCTCTCCTCGATTCAAGTCGTCCCACAAAAGTTTGACCGAACAAATCAATAACTCTGTAGACCGCCAATATTGTACTGCCGAAATGCCCTTCACACTCATGCACGTGGCGGGGTACGATTTTGCTGTTCACCCCACCGACACAACCTTCTCGCTGATCAGATGATTTGAATTATTGCTGTACGGTAAAACTTAAACGAACATAATAATCTTGTCCGAAGCCCATTAAAATTAGGCTTCGGACTTCTTTTTTCCAAAAGTAAGCCCCCCCCTAATCGAAAAACGAAGGTTCTGGTGGCGCTTTTTGCATCTCCTTTGCAAGGAAATCTTCAAATGTATGCTTACAATCAGAACCCTATCACTTATACAGCACTGTGCTTGTGTGCCGTCAACATAATTCCGGAACTATACCTGCAGCGACTGAATATAATTGGAAAGCTCTTGCAAGTCACCGTGCATCGCGGTGAACTTGCTAAGACCTTCTACATCACGGACCGCAGCCCGAACCTCACGCTCACCGTCCGCAACGAGTTCAACTGCATTGAGTTCATACACCTCAACTGCGTCACGAAGCGCAAGCTGGTTCTCGACCGTTCCTCTGCTACATGCCTAGGACTCACCACGTTCTATGACGATAAGTCAGCACACGAGCATGAGGTGGAGTCTTCCATGCTATCCGTTGAGCAAGCCAACCACATCTCCCAGTTGCTCCTTTCAAAGGAGGTGTACATCAACGATGAGAACGGATGGCAGCAGCTTATCTCCATCACTGACCTCACCAGTGAGGTCTCTGATGCCGACAACGCCACGAACTCTATCAAGTTCAAGTGGAGGTACGCAAAGACCATCTTCCCTGCATCCATCAAATTCCCGTTCAACATCTTCGACATTCCGTTCCACCGCACCTTCGACTAATCCCCACGTCCATGCAATCAATACACATCACCACACTCCGCAAAATCCTCGACTCTCCGCGCGACTTGATGAAAGAACTCAGAAACGCTTTGACGGAGGTAAAGGAAGCCATTGCCGGAAAGCGTAAACTTCAATCTGCTGATAGTTTGCTCGATGAGTTGTAATATTACAGTATCGCTGAATAGTTACCAAAGACGACATCAACTAGATTTTTTTATTGCACTTAAATTTTTTAGTGGCTTTGTCGGCTTTTGAGGGAAAGGGTAGGGTATCAAATAAAAGTGTAACACAATTTCTGATATGAGTGTAACACAAAGTGTAACACAAAGTGTAACACAAATTTGTATCGTGATGTACTTTTTTGTACCGTCTTTTCCTCTTGGCTGGGTTTAGCCACGAAGTTAGACACTGTGTCCACACTTCAAATATTTGTCAAATCGTATGCTCTTTGTTAGAGTAGGAGAGCGTAATATACAGAAAAAGAGGACATTACGTAAAGTAATATCCTCTTTTATATTGTATTCCTTAGAAATTCTTTTGGAGTTTTAGAAACTACCATTTGAACTCTTTGTGACTCCGGCAGGATTCAAACCTGCAACCTTCTGATCCGTAGTCAGATGCTCTATTCAGTTGAGCTACGGAGCCTCCTAATGTTAAGCAATTAGGCTTGTTCCTTAATTGCGAGTGCAAAGGTACGCATTTATTTTGAAACTCCAAAATATTTGCGCACCTTTTTCGTGGTTTTCTTTAATTTTTCTTCTTTCCGAGCGACTTTAGCCAGTTTAATGGCTTTTTAAGGATAGTTGTAAGTGTGGTTGGCTGTTTTATTGCTGGCACATTGGGAGTGAATTTAGCTGTGGAACTCTTTCCATTCTCCTTTCTATCCTGCTTGCGATTCTGATTTGAACGGCGTGAAGCGTTGTCCTTACGCTGGCGACGTTGCTGATTGTTGCGTTTTGTCTGTCCGCCCTCACGGTTAGGTTGTTCGTTGTTTTGCTTTGCCTGTTCGCCATCACGTGCAGCACGCTCATTGCGTCTCTTAGCGTTATCGCCCTTGTTATTGTTTGCATTGCTCTCTTTGGCTTCATTCTCCGCCTGCTGATTGTTGCCGCCTTCTGCATAGGCAGGCTTGCGGTTCGGCTTGCGTCTGCGCTTCTTTTGCGTAGTGGGTTGTGTGCCGTCCGGAGTAGTTGTTTCTGCAACGGTCTCTTGAGCATTTGTGGTCTGTGGCGTTTCTGTAGCAGAAGTCTCGTTATTGTTCTGCTTCTTTGCGCTGTTCTTCTTTCTGTTGTCGCGGCGCTTGTTGTTGTCGCCCTGCGATTCTTTGGTTTTAGAGTTGTTTCTTGGGCGTTTTTCGTCGCGTCCCTTTCCGCCTCTGCCTCTTGAGCGTGGTGCGTTGTAGTCGGGAGTCTCGCCAAGACCTTCGGGCAGTTCGTTTTTATCTACAAGACGTCCGAGAAACTTCTCTATTTGTTTGAAGCTGCTGATTTCGTCTTCGCTTACGAATGTGATAGCGATGCCGTCGCGTTGTGCTCGTGCAGTACGTCCTATACGGTGGACGTAGTCTTCTGGGTCGTGGGGCACATCGAAGTTTATGACCATGGCGATGTCGTCGATGTCGATGCCGCGAGCCACGATGTCAGTAGCCACGAGAACGTCAATTTGTCCGGTCTTGAACTTGTAGAGGATGTCGTCGCGTTCTGCCTGCTCAAGGTCAGAGTGCATCTCACCAGAGTTAATCTTCATTTGCTGCAGTGTGCGGTTGATAGCCTTCACCTTTTGCTTCTTGCCCGAGAATATTATTACGCGGTTGAGATCGCCTTTGCGGAACAGGTCTTTTACGATACCTATCTTCTGTGTTTCGTAGCAGACGTATGCGCTCTGTTTGATTTTCTCAGCAGGCTTGCTCACTGCAATCTTTACCTCTACGGGGTTTTTCAGCAGACTTTTTGCGAGTTCTTCAATTTTTTCGGGCATTGTAGCTGAGAACATGATAGTCTGGCAAGTGGCAGGCAATTTGCTTGCAATCATCTTGATATCTTCAGAGAATCCCATGTCGAGCATACGATCCGCTTCGTCGAGAACGAAGAAGCTCACCTTGCTAAGGTCGGCAGAGCCGAGAGAGATGTGGCTGATAAGGCGTCCGGGCGTGGCTATGACTACATCGGCACCCATCTGGAAGCTCTTCAGTTCCTGATCGTAGCGGTTGCCATCGTTGCCACCATACACAGCCACGCTGCTCACGCCGTTGAGGTAGTAGCCGAAGCCCTGCATAGCTTGGTCTATCTGTTGTGCGAGTTCGCGTGTCGGGCTCATGATGACGCAGTTGATGGCATCGTGCGGATAGCCACCGTCGTCGAGTTTTGAGAGTATGGGGAGGAGATAGGCTGCAGTTTTGCCCGTACCTGTTTGCGCCACACCAAGGAGGTCACGGCCTTCGAGGATAGGCGGAATACATTTCTCTTGTATTGGTGTGCACTGATCAAAGCGCATATCATATAATGCGTCGAGCACATTGTCATTGAGTTGTGTTTCGTCGAAATACATATTATGTTATGGGTTTTATTTTTTTAATTAGGGGCTTTTTTATAGCAGAAATACGCAACGATTGCAAAGATGAAGTTCGGAATCCATGCAGCCAAAATTGGTGGCGTATTGGCATTGATGGCAAATGTAGACGATACTGTTTGTAGCATGATATAGCCGAAGCTCAAGGCGAGTCCCATGCCGAGATACATACCCATTCCTCCTTTGCGTTTGCGTGATGATAGCGACAGACCGATGGTGGTCAGGATGAACGATGCGAACGACGAAGCTATTCGTTTGTGGTATTCCACTTCGTATTGTACGACGTTGCCGTTGCCACGATTTTTTTGTTTGCTGATATATTCTTTCAGCTCTGGATTGGTGAATGTTTCCTGCTGTCCTTTCGAGTAAACGAGGTCGGTTGGCTCCATCTGTATGATGGTGTCGCGCTTTGTTCCGCTTGTGATATGTTCGCGTAGTCCGCGCAGCTCGCGTATCTTCCAGTTGGAAAGAGTCCAGTGGTACTTTGAGTCGGAGATGGTGTCGTACTGGATGTCCATTGCCGTAAGATGGCTCACGAGTTTCTTGTTCTCAAACTTGTCGAGAGAGAAGCCATATCCACATTTTTGATTGTTGTCGTAATGCTGTATGTACGCAATAGTGCCTTTGTCCACTTGTAGCATAACGTTCTCTGCCGATGTGTTCTTCTTTTTGTTTTTGTACATCGTCTCGAAGTTCTGTCTTATCACCGTACCGTGTGGAATGACGTATGCACTGAGGAAGAACGAGAGTGTAGAGATGAGTACGCACGAAATCATGTAAGGGCGCATGAGGCGCTTGAACGAAACTCCTGCAGCAAGCATGGATATGATTTCGGAGTTTGAAGCCAGCTTGGATGTGAAGAAAATTACCGCGATGAATACGAATAGCGGGCTGAATAAGTTGGCGAAGTAAGGCACGAAGTTGGCATAATAGTCAAATACGATAGCCTTTAGCGGTGCGTGGTATTGCGTGAACTTTACGAGGTTCTCGTTCACGTCGAACACGATACTGATAGAGATGATCAGTATGATAGAGTAGATGTACGTGCCGATGAACTTGCGTATGATATACCAGTCGAGAATGCTGATATAGTGAAATGGGTTTATCACGTTCAAGACACAGAGAAAGCGCAGCTTATGGCATAGCCATGCCCAAGCTGTGCGTATTCCTTTAGTCTTTCTGCGTACTGTCTGCTGCAGATGTAGCAGTTTGTGTAAACGCCTGATGTTTTTTATTTTCATTTAAATTCTTCTTCCGAGGTTGTCTATAACGCTTGCTTTCCATTGTACGAAGTCGCCTTGCTCAATATGTTTGCGTGCGTCGGTGACCAGTCGTAGATAGAAAGCCAAGTTATGAATGCTTGCAATCTGCATAGCCAACAACTCCTGTGCTTTGAAGAGGTGGTGTAGATAAGCCTTCGAGTGTATGCGGTCGATGTCGCATCCGTCGGGATCAATCGGCGAAAAGTCCTGCTCCCACTTCTTGTTGCGTATGTTTATTGTGCCCTCGTAGGTGAAGAGCATCGCATTGCGTCCGTTGCGGGTAGGCATCACGCAGTCGAACATATCCACGCCGCGTTCTATTGCCTCAAGAATGTTCTGCGGTGTGCCCACGCCCATGAGATAACGTGGCTTGTCCTTCGGCAAAATCTCGTTCACCACCTCAATCATTTCGTACATCACTTCTGTCGGTTCACCCACAGCCAATCCACCGATTGCGTTGCCGTCAGCTCCCTTGTCGGCGACATGCTTCGCCGCCTCACGACGCAAGTCCTTGTATTTGCAACCCTGCACGATAGGGAAGAGGCTCTGGTTGTAGCCGTAGAGGGGTTCTGTCTCGTTGAAACGTTTGAAGCAGCGGTCGAGCCAACGTTGTGTGAGTCCGAGACTCTTCTTGGCATACTCGTAGTCGCTTTCGCCTGGAGGGCATTCGTCGAATGCCATCATTATGTCGGCTCCGATGATGCGTTCTGTGTCCATAACATTCTCTGGTGTGAAGATGTGCTTCGAGCCGTCGATGTGCGAACGGAACTCGCAGCCTTCTTCGCGCAATTTGCGTATGCCGGTGAGCGAGAAGACCTGGAAGCCGCCAGAGTCGGTGAGTATCGGGCGGTCCCATGTGTTGAACTTATGCAGTCCGCCTGCCTTTTGTAGAGTGTCAAGACCCGGGCGAAGGTACAGATGGTAGGTGTTGCCTAAGATAATCTGTGCCTTCACCTGTTCGCGGAGTTCGTTGAAGTGTACTCCCTTCACAGATCCAACTGTGCCTACGGGCATGAAGATAGGGGTCTTTATCTGTCCGTGGTCGGTGGTGATTATACCAGTGCGAGCGTCGCTGCATGGGTCGGTATGTTGCAGTTCAAAAGTCATTCTTTCTTTTCTTCTTCAATTTTAAAATCAATAGGGTTGTCTACAATTTCGTCGGTGAGAGCAAACTTCCACACATCTTGTACGTTCTCGACGTAGTGGAACTCCACACCCTTGCGGTACATCTCCGGAATTTCCTCAATGTCCTTACGGTTATCCTGACACATTACGATGTCGGTTATGCCGGCACGCTTGGCTGCAAGAATCTTCTCCTTGATGCCGCCTACCGGCAGAACCTTTCCGCGGAGCGTTATCTCTCCAGTCATGGCTGTGTTCTTGCGCACCTTACGCTGAGTGAGTGCCGAGGCGATAGACGTAGCTATTGTGATACCTGCCGACGGACCGTCCTTCGGTGTTGCACCTTCTGGTACGTGGATATGTATGTTCCAGTTGTCGAAGATGCGATAGTCTACGCCGAGCGTGTCGATGTGAGCCTTTACGTATTCGAGGGCAATGACAGCCGACTCCTTCATCACGTCACCGAGATTTCCGGTCAGTGTCAGCTTGCCCGTCTTGCCCTTGCTGAGCGATGTCTCGATGAAGAGAATTTCGCCGCCCACGCTTGTCCATGCTAAGCCCGTAACGACACCAGCATAGCTATTACCTTGATATATGTCGCGGTAGAAAGGTGCTTTGCCGAGCAACCCCTCAATTTCGTTAGGCGTAATCTTTTCGTTTACGTCGTTGTCGAGGGCTTTCTTGTATGCAATCTTGCGCAGTGCCTTGTTTACCTGCTTCTCCAATTGGCGCACACCGCTTTCGCGAGTGTATTGCTCAATCACTCTCTCTATGGTTGCCTTTGTGAATGTAGGCTTCTCCTCATCCTTGTCCAATCCGCAGTTCTCTATTTCACGCGGAATGAGATGGCGTTTCGCTATCTCAATCTTCTCCTCTGTTATGTATCCGCTCACTTCAATAAGTTCCATACGGTCGAGCAGCGGACGCGGTATAGTGTTGAGGTCGTTGGCGGTTGCAATGAAGAGCACCTTCGAGAGGTCGTAGTCAACATCGAGATAGTTGTCGTGGAAGGCGTTGTTCTGTTCGGGGTCGAGTACCTCAAGCAAGGCAGATGATGGGTCACCATTGACGGTGTTCTGTGTCACCTTGTCAATCTCGTCGAGGATAAACACGGGGTTTGACGAACCTGCCTTCTGTATGTTCTTGATAATTCTGCCAGGCATGGCTCCCACGTAAGTGCGGCGGTGTCCGCGAATCTCGCTTTCGTCGTGCAGACCACCTAATGACATGCGTACGTACTTGCGCTTCATGGCAGCAGCAATACTCTTGCCAAGTGATGTCTTGCCGACTCCCGGAGGGCCGTAGAGGCAGATGATGGGCGACTTGAGGTCGCCACGCAACTTCAGTACAGCCATGTATTCGAGAATGCGTTCCTTCACCTTCTCCATGCCGTAGTGGTCGTGGTTGAGCACGCGCTGGGCACGTTTCAAGTCAAGGTTATCCTTGGTGTATTCGCCCCAAGGCAGTGCAATCATCGTCTGCAGATAGTTGTACTGTATGCTGTATTCTGGGCTCTGTGGGTTGAACATGTCCAGTTTGTCAAGCTCCTTGCGGAAGAGCTTTGCCACATCCTCCGACCAGTTCTTCTTAGCTGCTTTCTGCTCAAGTTCCTTGCGTTCTGGTGATCCTTCGCCTCTGCCCAGTTCCTCTTTGATGTTTTTTATCTGCTGCTGCAGGAAGTATTCGCGCTGTTGTTCGTCGAGATCTTCGCGAGTCTTCGTGCGAATGTTCTGTTTTAGTTCGAGCAACTGTATCTCCTTGTGCAGCACCTTCAGTGTCTTGATGACACGTTCCTTAATAGAACTTGTATAGATAAGTTCGGCTTTGTCGGCTATGTCGAATGGCAGGTTTGTGCAGATGAAGTCTACTGCGATTACATCATTCGAAATGTTGTTCAGTGCAAACTGCGACTCATCAGGCAAATCTTCGTTCTGTCGGATGTATTCCGTAGTGGTAGAACGCAAATCTTCCATTGCCGTGTTGAACTCCTTGTCATCTGCATCAGGTAGTTCCTCCATGGCTGGTGATATTTCGCCCATCAAGAAAGGCTTGTTTGCGGTGAGCTTGTTCAGTCGGCAGCGTCCTAAACCTTGGATGATTGCGGTGATGTTATTTCCAGGTCCGGGCAGTTCGAGTATCTTCACAAGGCGTGCGTACACTCCGTACTCAAAAAGGTCTTTGGTGCTTGGGTGCTCAACTTCTTGGTCATGCTGACAGAATACTGCAAAACTTGCGTCTTGAGTCTTACGTATGTGGTTGAGCAGATTAAGACTTTGTTTTCTTCCAATGATTACGGGCGTAATCACTCCTGGAAACATTGCCATGTTACGTGTGGCAAGAATGGGCAGTTCGCCTTCTATGTTTACGTTGAACAAATTTGAAATATCGCCGTCATAATCGGCTATCATCTGTATTGAAGTACTCGTTCTCTTATTCATATCTCGTTAACTGTGTATCGGGGGTGTGTGTATTTCCGTGCAAAGTTACTTAAAATTCTGCTAATGAGTGAATTTTTGTTGTTATTTTATATAGAAATCGGCAGTCAGTTGTGCGTACCATTCAGATCTTGAACCATCAATATCTTGTAGACATACTTCTTCCATTTCTCTCTCGCATTTGTGGTCTGCGTGGTGAAATGCTAAAAGGTGGCGTTTGGGCTGTTTGCGTGGAGTGGTGCGCACAGCGCATTGGCGCGATATGGCAAGTCCTGCCTTGTATGCCTCGGCAATGAATGCTTGTAGACATTCGGTTGGTATGATGGCACTGAACTCGCCGTCAGTATCAAGCAATGCTTTCACGATGGCGAATAACTCGCAGTATTTCAGCGTGCAAGCATGTCTTGCTGTAGAGCGTTGTGCGTTGGGGTTGAGCAGACTATTGATGAAAAACGGAGGGTTGGATACGATAGCGTTGTACTTGTCTTGGGTGGAGTGGTGTTGTATTGCTGTCTCCACTATCTTTATACGGTTTGCAAACTCGGTGTTGCTAACGTTTTCGTATGCTTGTAGAGCTGCATCATGGTCAATCTCTACTGCATCAATGGTGGCATCAGTATAGCGTTGCGCCATCATTAGTGCAATGAGTCCGGTGCCAGTACCAATATCGAGAATGCGTTTGCCGCCATTTGCCCATGAACCAAGTAGTACGCCGTCGGTACCAACCTTCATGGCGCAGTGGTCTTGGTGGATTACAAACTTTTTGAAAGCGAACATTTGTGATTGTACGATGTAGTTGTGGAAGGCTTAACGCCTTCGCTGTTGTTTACAAGTCGAATTTGTGCTGTACGGCTTTACTCCACTGTTGCAGTTTTAGTCGACTCTTGCTTATTTCTTCGCGTATTATGTTTATCTCGTTGAATAGTTCTGTGGCTGCGTTCTGTAGGGCATTCGGCTTTCTGAGATTTCGGTCTGCCAGTGAGTTTACCACAATCTTAATGCCTTTTGGCTTCAACTCTACGTCGATATCAGCACCCGTCATAACAGGGTCGCCGTCGTAGTGGATAGCTCCTGGTGAGTGGCGATGCACGCGTAGTTTCTTGCAGCGGAATGTCTTAATCTTCGAGTTGTTCTTATCGAGTGTTTTGTTGAACATCTCAATGCTGATTTGTGGGGCATCAATCAGTCCGAATGGCTCCATGATGATAACATCCATCAGTCCGTCGCTCATGGAAGCCTGCGGTGCGATATATGCGTTGTTGCCATATTGCGATGCGTTGGCGCACGATATTAAGAAGGCTTTGTGCTGGCTCGTCTCGTCGTCAGCCATCACTGTGTATGTCTCGGGTTCGTATTTGAGTCCTTCCCGTAGCACATTCTCCATATATGTGAGCGGACCGCGTTTGCCTGCCTCGGCGAACTTCAGACTGATGAAGGCGTCGAATCCCATGCCGCATGTGCAGAAGAATGGGTAGCCGTTGATGATGCCATAGTCAAGATCGCGCACCTCAAAGGTGTTTAATATTTCTATCGACTTCTTTACATTAATAGGTAGCTGTAGGTGGCGTGCAAGTCCGTTTCCCGAACCGCATGGTATTATGCCAAGTGCGGTGTTGGAGTGTACTATGGCACGTGCAACCTCGTTGACAGTGCCGTCGCCTCCGACTGCCACTACCAAGTCGACGTTTTCGTCTTTCGCCTTTGATGCAATCTCTGAAGCATGGCCAGCATATTGAGTTATTGCGATTTCATATTCGAACTTCTCTTTGTCAAGAAGTTGCTCAATCAGTCCGGGGATGGCAGCTTTGTCAGATGTGCCAGAAATTAGATTGATTATGAAAATGGCTTTTTTCTTCATATTTATTGATGCTATAAATAAGGCACAAAGATAATAAAATAATGTTATAAGTAAGGTTGTGGTTTGGTGAAAAATACCAAAAAGTCATATTTCTTATGAAAAACGTGCGTGTTTAACATATTTTTTGTACCTTTGCACCTTGGAAATAACAAAATTGAAATATACCTATTTAATATTATAATGGGACAGTTACAAGAAAAGTATAAAAGCTATCGTCTTCCGCAGAAGTACATGGCGGAAGGTGTTTATCCCTATTTTCGTGAGATTACGAGCAAGCAGGGCACAGAAGTAGAAATGGGCGGACACAAAGTTCTGATGTTTGGCTCAAACGCTTATACTGGTCTTACTGGCGATCAGCGCATCGTTGATGCTGGTAAGGCAGCTCTTGATAAGTATGGTTCTGGTTGTGCAGGTAGTCGCTTCCTGAATGGTACGCTCGATATCCACGTGCAGCTTGAAAAAGAACTTGCAGAGTATATTGGCAAGGACGACACTCTTTGTTTCTCTACTGGTTTCTTTGTAAACAGTGGTGTTATCCCTGCAGTTGTTGGTCGTGGCGACTATATCATCTGCGACGACCGCGACCATGCCAGTATTGTTGACGGACGTCGTCTGTCGTTTGCAACACAGCTCCACTACAAGCACAACGATATGGAGGATCTTGAGCGCGTGCTGAAGAATCTTCCAGAGGAGGCTATCAAGCTCATCATCGTTGATGGTGTGTTCTCAATGGAAGGCGATCTCGCAAATCTGCCAGCTATCGTAGAACTGAAACACAAGTACAACTGCTCTATCATGGTTGACGAGGCTCATGGTCTTGGCGTATTCGGCAAGCAGGGTCGTGGTGTTTGTGATCACTTCGGCTTGACAGACGAGGTAGACCTTATCATGGGTACATTCTCTAAGTCGCTGGCTTCTATCGGTGGCTTTATTGCTGGTGACAAGGATACAATCAACTGGTTGCGCCACTCTTGTCGCACCTATATCTTTAGTGCGTCAAACACTCCGGCTGCCACCGCTGCCGCTCTTGAGGCACTTCACATCATTCAGAAAGAGCCGGAGCGCATAGACGCTCTGTGGAGAGTTACACGTTACGCACTCCGTCGTTTCAAGGAGGAGGGCTTCGAGATTGGTGAGACAGAGAGTCCGATTATTCCGCTCTATGTTCACGATGTTGAGAAGACATTCGTTGCGACAGCTAAGGCTTTCGAGTATGGTGTGTTTATCAATCCGGTTATTCCGCCGGCTTGCGCACCGCAGGATACGCTTGTTCGTTTCGCACTTATGGCTACCCATACAGAAGAGCAGGTGGAACGTGGCGTTCAGATATTGAAGCGCGTGTTCAAGGAGTTGGATATCATTAAGGATTAATATCTGCGCTCTAATAATATTTTAGTAAGAAGTATATTAAACTATATAATAAGGAAAAGGCAGGCTGTCCGTGTGGATAGCCTGCCTTTTTATTTCTGTCAGTTGCTGTTGCTTGCTGATAGCGCAGCGACCTCTTTAGCAATCACGCTGTGGAAACATGGTTATAGTGGCGTGATTTTGATCCGCGTCGACCGTTACGAGCATCCGCGTCGGTCGTTACGGACATCCGCATCGGTCGATGCGGACATCTGCGTCGGTCGACGCGGATGATAAACTCTGCTGTTACGTTGTTTTTTACCAAACAACAATAATTACTTAATCAAATCAACTGAACGCTTCAAGAACGAGTCGAGTGCAGCACCTTTCAACATGCCGTTTTGCAGCAATGCAAGGTCGATAAGCTGATGTACAACCTTGTTGCCAGCTGCGTATGTGGCGATGATGTTGTTCTTCTTTGTGCGCTGTTCCTCAAGGGCTCTTTCTGTGTTCTTTACATCGTCCTTTTCTTCCTGAGAAATATCCTCCTGCTTCTTGCCCTTCTGGCTCTGGTGCAATGCTGCGAGGCGTGCTTCGAGTCCTTTAAGCTCGCTCTCAACGGGCTGCAACTCTGTGGCGCAAGTTGTCTTGCCGTCTTCGAGAACCTGCTTAATGAGCGGATGGTCGCTATTAAGTACGAGATTGAATGTGTCGGGCATTTGTGCGTAGAATGCCATGCCTGCCTGGAACTTGCTTGCCTCTTTCATTCGGCGCATATACTCGCTCTGTGTGATGAGTACCGGCAGAGTCTGGTCGCCGAGAGCCTGCACGTCTACATAGAACTCGGTCTTTTCCATCTTCGGCAGTTGTGAGCGGAATGTTTGCTCCAGGTTGTCTTTTTCGTCCTTTGCCAATTCGCTTTCGTTCTTGTCGTCTTTCTGTATGAGACGGTCGACGATGTCGGCATCTACACGTGAGAAGCGTGTCTTCTCCAACTTCTGTTCGAGCATTGAAACCATTGGGTTGTCGAGCTGTCCGTCAAGCAATAATACGCTGTAGCCCTTAGCTTTGGCTGCTTCGATGTAGCTGTATTCGCCCTCCTTGTCGTTGGCATAGAGGTAGACGAGATTGCCTTCCTTATCGGTCTGGTTGTCCTTGATGAGGGTTTTGTACTCCTCGTATGTAAAATACTTGCCGTCTACGTCCTTCAGCAGTGCGAAGTCCTTAGCGCGGTCGTAGAAGTCGTCCTGCGAAAGCATACCGTAGTGGATGAAAATCTTCAAGTCATCCCACTTTTCCTCGTAGTCCTTGCGGTTCTCCTTAAAGATTGCAGCAAGGCGGTCTGCCACCTTCTTTGTGATGTATTTTGAAATCTTCTTTACGTTAGCATCACTCTGCAGATACGAGCGGCTTACGTTTAGCGGAATGTCCGGCGAATCGATTACACCATGGAGTAGGGTGAGGAACTCTGGTACGATGCCTTCCACCTGGTCGGTTACGAATACTTGATTACAGTAGAGCTGAATCTTGTTGCGCTGCAACTCAATGTTCGACTTGATGCGCGGGAAGTAGAGTATGCCGGTGAGGTTAAACGGATAGTCGACGTTGAGGTGTATCCAGAATAGCGGCTCGTCTTGCATCGGGTAGAGTGTGCGGTAGAACGACTTGTAGTCTTCGTCCTTCAGAGTGCTGGGTGTCTTTGTCCACAATGGTTCTACATTATTAATAATATTGTCTTCATCGGTCTCCTGCTGTTTGCCGTCCTTCCACTCGGTCTTCTTGCCGAAGGCTACTGGTACAGCCATGAATTTGCAGTACTTGTTTAGCAGTTCCTCTATCTTCTGCTTTTCGAGGAACTCCTTGCAGTCATCGTCAATGTGCAGTACGATGTCTGAACCGCGATCTGTCTTCTCTACGTCCTCAATCTCAAACTCTGGACTACCATCGCAGCTCCATTTGATTGCCTTTGCACCCTCTTTGTAGCTGCGTGTGATGATGTCCACCTTCTTGCTTACCATGAACGAAGAGTAAAAGCCCAAGCCGAAGTGACCGATGATTGCGTTAGCGTTATCCTTGTATTTGTCGAGGAAATCGGTTACGCCAGAGAACGCAATCTGATTGATATATTTGTTAATCTCCTCCTCGGTCATACCGATACCTCGGTCGCTGATGGTCAGCGTGCCTTTCTCTGTGTCGAGACTGACGCGCACGGTGAGGTCGCCCAACTCACCCTTGAAGTCGCCGCGTTCGGCAAGCGTCTTTAGTTTCTGTGTTGCGTCGACAGCGTTAGACACCATCTCGCGGAGGAAAATCTCGTGATCTGAGTATAGAAACTTTTTAATGACAGGAAATATATTTTCTGTCGTTACTCCAATATTGCCTTTCTGTGCCATAATATGAGTTTATAGTTTTAATATTGATGTTATTTTTTTATTTGTAACTACAAAGTCTAAATAACAAATAGCGTGCCAAAATGAAAAGGTTGATGGTTGTTGGTAGGAAGTGTAAAAAACTTGCTTGAAATTTTGCGTATGTGAAAAAATAGTTATACCTTTGCACTCGCAATTTGAGAACGGGGTGTAGCGCAGTCCGGTAGCGCGCCTGGTTTGGGACCAGGTGGTCGCAGGTTCGAATCCTGTCGCCCCGACTTCTCTCTGATTGTAAACGTTGGTTTCTTATGTTAGAAGCTATAGGTGATTTAGCAAACGGGGTGTAGCGCAGTCCGGTAGCGCGCCTGGTTTGGGACCAGGTGGTCGCAGGTTCGAATCCTGTCGCCCCGACTTAAAAAGAGAAATGTTTCGATGAAGCGTTTCTCTTTTTTTATGCCTTTATTCTTCATTTTGGCATTGCTATGCAACTCTTGCTACTTTTATCAAATATTATTTTGCTCACTTTCCTAAATTTTATTACTTTTGCACAAAGTTTCAAGTAGTAAACAAAAATAAATCAATATAATGGAGATTTCATACAAATGGCTTAAGGAGTATGTCGATTTCGACCTTACACCGCAAGAGACAGCCGACGCGCTGACATCATGTGGTCTCGAAGTGGACGCTCTTGAAGAAGTGCAGACCATCCGTGGCGGATTGAAAGGTCTGTACGTGGGCAAAGTGCTCACATGCGAACTGCATCCTAATTCAGACCACCTTCATATCACAACCATAGACCTCGGCAAGGGCGAACCGCAGCAGATTGTTTGCGGCGCACCTAATGTTGCTGCAGGTCAGAAGGTTATTGTTGCCGACTTGGGCTGCGTGCTCTATGATGGTGACAGTGAGTTTACTATCAAGAAGTCGAAGCTTCGCGGCGTAGAGTCTTTTGGTATGATTTGTGCCGAAGACGAGATAGGCGTGGGCACAGCTCACGACGGCATTATAGTGCTGCCAGAGGACGCTCCCGTTGGTCAGCCGGCTGCCGAGTACTATAATTTGGAGAGCGATTGGGTTATCGAGATTGATATCACAGCCAACCGTTCTGACGCACTCTCTCATTGGGGCGTGGCGCGCGACCTCTATGCCTGGCTCAAGCGCAATGGACACAAGACATCGTTGCATCGCCCCGACTGCTCTGAGTTCAGCGTCGACAACAACGACATGCCTATCGACGTAGAGATTGAGAACACCGAGGCTTGCCGCCGCTATGCTTGCGTAAGTATCACAGGTTGTGAGGTAAAGGAGAGTCCAAAGTGGTTGCAGGACAAACTGAAGATTGTAGGCTTACGTCCAATCAACAACATCGTCGATATCACCAACTACGTTATGATGGCATATGGTCAGCCAATGCACTGTTTCGATGCAGACATGGTAGAAGGCAAGAAGATTGTTGTGCGCACTCAGCCCGAAGGCACTAAGTTTGTCACTCTCGACGGTGAGGAGCACACTCTTGGCGAGCACGACCTCAGCATCTGCAACGCCAACGAGCCGATGTGTATAGCTGGCATCTTCGGCGGCAAGGGTTCGGGCACATACGACACAACAACAAATGTCGTTCTGGAGAGTGCTTACTTCCACCCGACGTGGATTAGAAAGAGTGCACGCCGTCATGGTCTGAGTACCGACGCAAGCTATCGTTTCGAGCGCGGCATCGACCCGAATGGCACTATCTACGCTCTGAAACAAGCTGCCATCCTCTGCAAGCAGTTGGCTGGCGGAAAGGTGAGCATGGAGATAAAGGACGTATATCCGTCGCCAATAGCTGACTCGCGTGTACAGCTCGACTACGAGTATGTAGACCGCTTGATTGGCAAGAAGATAGGTAACGACATGGTAAAGAGCATAGTCGAGAGCCTTGAAATGAAGGTAGTAGAGGAGACAGCCGAGGGCTTGCTGCTCGATGTTCCGGCTTATCGCGTAGACGTACAGCGTCCATGCGATGTAGTGGAGGATATTCTGCGCATCTATGGATATAATAATGTGGAGATTCCGACACAGTTGAAATCGTCGCTCACAATTCTCGGCGACGAGGACAAGGCATACCACTTGCAGAACGTGGTAGGCGAGCAGCTTGTAGGCTGCGGCTTCCGCGAGATTCTTAACAACTCGCTTACAAAGACAGCATACTATACTGAACTGAACCGATATACAGAGGAGACAACCGTTAAGGTGATGAACCCGTTGAGCTCTGACCTCGGTGTTATGCGCCAGACTCTGCTCTTCGGCGGTTTGGAGAGTGTAGGTCGCAACGTGAACCACAAAATGCCTAACCTGCGCTTTTTCGAGTTCGGCAACTGCTACCACTTCTCACCTGAGAAGAAGAACGACGAAGACCCGATTAAGGCTTACACCGAGGAGATGCATCTCGGCATATGGCTCACCGGCAAGCGCGTTGAAGGCTCATGGGCACACGCCGACGAGCAGTCGTCGTTCTATGAATTGAAGGCTTACGTGATGAATATTTTCACACGCTTGGGTGTCAACCCTGGCATCGTTGTCACAGAGTCGTCAGACAACAACGTGTTCGGCAAGGCACTCGCTCTGAAGGCACGCTCGGGTAAGGTGCTCTGTGAGATGGGTATCGTTTCGCACAAGTTGCTGAAGAAGATGGACATCGAGCAGGAGGTGTTCTATGCTGACATCAACTGGGACAACATGATGCGCGCCATCAAGAAGAACGAGGTGCTCTATCACGACATCTGCAAGTTCCCGTCAGTAAGTCGCGACCTCGCATTGCTTCTTGACAAGAACGTACAGTTCGAGCAGATTGAGCAGATTGCGCGTCAGACAGAGAAGAAGCTCCTCAAGAGCGTAGAACTCTTCGACGTATACGAAGGCAAGAACCTGCCGGAAGGCAAGAAGAGCTACGCCGTTAACTTCATTCTGCAGGACGAGACAAAGACTCTCAACGACAAGCAGATTGAGTCTATCATGTCGAAGCTCATCAACAACTTGAAGTCAAAGTTGGGAGCTGAACTCAGATAACAAACAATAAAAATACAATATAAAACAAAATGGGAAGAGCATTTGAATACCGCAAAGCTACAAAGCTGAAGCGTTGGGGCCACATGGCTAAGACATTCACCCGTCTGGGTAAGCAGATCGCTATCGCTGTAAAGGCAGGCGGTCCGGAACCTGAGAACAACCCGTCATTGCGTTCTATCATCGCTACTTGTAAGCGCGAGAACATGCCGAAGGACAACATCGAGCGTGCTATCAAGAACGCTATGGGTAAGGACCAGAGCGAGTACAAGGAAGTAACATACGAGGGATATGGCCCTCATGGCATCGCTGTCTTCGTTGACACACTTACCGACAACACTACACGTACTGTAGGCGACGTTCGCTCGGTGTTCAACAAGTTCAATGGTACACTCGGTACAACAGGTTCACTCTCTTATCTCTTCGACCACAAGTGTGTGTTCACATTCAAGAAGAAGGACGGCGTAGACATGGAAGAGCTTATCCTTGAACTCATCGACTTCAACGTAGAGGATGAGTTCGACGAGGACGATGAGGAAGGTACAATCACTATCTATGGTGATGACGTAAAGGCTTACGCACAGATTCAGAACTTCCTTGAGGAGCAGGGTTTCGAGGATATCGGTGGCGAGTTCACATACGTGCCTAACGACCTTAAGGACATCGACGCTGAGCAGCGTGCTACTATCGACAAGATGGTTGAACGTCTTGAGGAGTTCGACGACGTGCAGAACGTTTATACAAACATGAAGCCGGAGGAGGCCGAGTAAGAGTAATAATAAAAATATTGAAAAGAGTGGTTGGCTACAGCCACTCTTTTTTAGTTGACAACAGATGTTCCGCAAGTGTTGTTCCTGCGGAACGCTTTAGAAAATGACAATATTATTCATGAATCATTTGGAATACGTAACCTGCGGCACATGCAGCCGACTTATCACTGTCGACGTTGATGCCGACGGTATCATCCGTAACCTTTCTTTCCTCGGTGGTTGTAATGGTAACTTGAAGGGTATATGCGCACTCGCCATCGGCAAGTCGGCTACAGAGATAAAGAATACGCTCAAAGGCATTACCTGCAGCAGCAAGGGCACAAGCTGTCCCGACCAACTTGCTACCGCTTTGGAGCAGATGGGCTACTAACTTTGGTGCTGTCGTGACACGGCGCACCTTATTATATAACAAACAAGGAATATATGGAGACAAGAAACTGGAAAGCCATAGAGGGTTTTGACTTTAAGGAGATTCTCTTCGAAGAATATAATGGTATAGCGAAGATAACTATCAATCGTCCGCGCTATCGCAACGCATTCACCCCACGCACCACGTGGGAGATGTCACAAGCCTTTGCATGGTGTCGTGAGGCGCAACGCATTAGCGTTGTAATCCTTACTGGTGCAGGTGACAAAGCGTTCTGTTCGGGTGGCGATATGCACGTGAAGGGACGTGGTGGTTATGTGGGTGAGGACGGAGTGCCTCGTCTAAATGTGCTCGATGTGCAGAAGCAGATTCGTTCGCTGCCAAAGCCGGTTATCGCTATGGTCAATGGTTACGCTATCGGTGGCGGTCACGTACTTCATTTGGTGTGCGACCTTACTATTGCGAGCGATAACGCAATTTTTGGACAGACCGGACCGAAGGTGGGTTCGTTCGATGCAGGCTTCGGCGCAAGCTATCTGGCTCGCATCGTAGGTCAGAAGAAGGCTCGCGAGATTTGGTTCCTCTGCCGTCAGTACTCGGCTGTTGAGGCTGAGCGCATGGGCATGGTGAACAAGGTTGTGCCTTTCGACGAGCTTGAGGATACCTGCGTAGAGTGGGCTGAGACAATGATGGAGCGTTCGCCGCTCGCTCTGCGTATGATAAAGGCGGGTCTGAATGCGGAGCTCGATGGACAGGCTGGTATTCAGGAACTTGCTGGCGACGCAACAATGCTTTATTATATGCTTGATGAAGCGCAGGAGGGTGGCAAGGCGTTCCTCGAGAAGCGCAAACCCGACTTCAGCAAGTATCCGAAACTGCCGTAGTTTTTCAGTTAAGAATTGAGAGTTTGTCCAGTTGAGAGTTGAGAATTAAGAGTTGAGAATTGGGAGTTATGATTACCAATGATTGTTTTTGAAGTTGTTGGAATTATACATATCATAACTCTCAACTCTCAACTGAAAGACTCTCAATTTACTTGTTATATTCTTCTGGTGTGTACACTTTCTCGTAATAAGTGACCTTGGGGTTTTTGCCCGAGCGCAGTGTCCATGCGAAGTTGAAGCCTTCTTGTTTGTATGCACGCAACGCTGTACTTTCGTCAACTTGCTTTATGAAGTTGTCAACAATTTGCTTGCGATTCAACTCAAATATTTTTGCATCATCCAAATCGTTCATTACAGAGAAGTAATAATGATAGGTTCGCGTGCTGATTTCAAAGACAACACTATCGGTACGCATATAGTTAAGAACAGGGGTGGGACAGTTCTTTTCTGTGTATTCACGTGCCTCGCGCTGGGCGCGCTTTTCAATACTTTCGTGGCAACTGCATAGCAGTATAGCACTTGCTATGGTACAATATAAAAACGTTTTCATTTTTCTTAGTTGTTTTTCTTATGCAAAGATACCTAATTGTCAGAAAAAATAAGTAAATTTGCACATAAAAACTGATATATATCAATGAATAATATAAGGAATTTCTGTATTATTGCTCATATCGACCACGGCAAGTCGACACTTGCCGATCGATTGTTAGAGCGTACACAAACAATCAAGATAACTGAAGGCCAGATGTTGGATAACATGGATCTGGAGCGTGAGCGTGGTATAACCATCAAGAGTCACGCTATTCAGATGGAGTACAAGCATAATGGCGAAACATACATACTGAATCTTATTGATACTCCGGGACACGTTGACTTTTCTTATGAGGTGTCGCGAAGCATTGCTGCCTGCGAAGGCGCATTACTTGTAGTCGATGCTACACAAGGCGTGCAGGCACAGACTATCTCTAACCTCTATATGGCTATCGAGCACGATTTGGAAATTATCCCCGTGCTCAACAAGATAGACATGCCGAGCGCAATGCCAGACGAGGTGGAAGATGAGATTATAGAGCTTATTGGATGCAAACGTGAGGATATCCTGCGTGCATCGGGTAAAACGGGTGAGGGTGTTGATGAGGTGCTTTCTGCTATAGTTGAGCGCGTACCGCATCCTACTGGTGACGCGAAAGCTCCGCTTCAGGCACTTATCTTCGACTCTGTGTTCAACTCGTTCCGTGGTATCATCGCTTACTTCAAGATTGAGAATGGCGAGATACGTAAGGGTGATAAGGTGAAGTTCTTCAACACTGGTATGGAATACGTAGCCGATGAGGTAGGCGTACTGAAGATGGATATGGTGCCTCGCGATGTGCTCAAAACAGGTGAGGTTGGTTATATCATCTCTGGTATTAAGGATGCAACGGAAGTGAAGGTGGGCGATACCATTACACATGTCACACGTCCATGCGATAAGGCGATTGCTGGATTTCAGGAAGTGAAACCAATGGTGTTTGCAGGTGTCTACCCGATAGATCCGAGCGAATACGAAAACCTGCGTGCTTCGCTTGAGAAGTTGCAACTTAATGATGCCTCACTGACATTCGCTCCAGAGTCGTCAGTAGCTCTTGGTTTCGGTTTCCGTTGCGGTTTCCTCGGCCTCTTGCACATGGAGATTGTGCAAGAACGTCTCGATCGCGAGTTTAATATGGACGTAATCACAACGGTTCCCAACGTGTCATACATGGTGTACGACAAGCAGGGCAACGTGAAAGAGGTGCATAACCCGTCGGGACTGCCCGAGCAGACGATGATTGACCATATTGAGGAGCCGTATATCCGTTCTACTATCATCACGACCACCAACTTCATTGGTCCGATTATGACGCTCTGTCTTGACAAGCGTGGCGAGCTTATCAATCAGGAGTATGTGAGTGGCAATCGTGTTGAACTGCACTTCATGCTTCCGCTTGGTGAGATTGTTATCGACTTCTACGACAAGTTGAAGTCGATAAGCAAGGGTTACGCATCATTCGACTATCATATTGATGGTTTCCGCCCGTCGCGTCTTGCAAAGCTTGATATTCTACTCAATGGTGAACCCGTCGATGCTCTTTCTGCGTTGACACATCAGGATAATGCTGTAACCATGGGTCGCAAGATGTGCGAGAAACTCAAAGACCTCATTCCGCGTCAGCAGTTCGATATTGCAATTCAGGCTGCTATCGGTGCAAAGATTGTGGCTCGTGAGACTATCAAGTGTGTGCGCAAGGACGTTACAGCAAAGTGCTATGGTGGTGACGTCAGCCGTAAGCGTAAGTTGCTTGAGAAGCAGAAGAAGGGTAAGAAGCGTATGAAGCAGATAGGCAATGTGGAGGTGCCACAGAAAGCATTCCTCGCTGTGCTTAAGCTCGACTAATTGACAGGTCTATTAGACTACTTATAAACAACTGTTTACTAAAAATAATAGAAAGGAAGTATCTTATGAAAGAGAAATTCAACGCCAATACTCGCGACGTTGCTCGCGAGTTAGCGCGAAGATACAGTACTATGACGCATGAAGAGCTTGATGCTCTTGAAAGTATTCTTGTCCCGATAAAGTACCAGAAGGGTGAATTGGTGCTTAAAGAGGGCGACGTGTGTCGTAATTTTTACTATATTGACCGTGGATTGATGCGTCAGTTCTACTTCAAGCATGGCAAGGAAGTGACAGAGCATTTGGGTCAGGACCATTCTATCGTGATGTGTATAGAGAGCCTTTTTAAAGAGGAACCGACACACCTGCAGATAGAAACCCTTGAGCCAACGGTTGTGTATGCTCTTCCAAAGGTAGACCTTGAGCGAGTGGCTCTGCATAATGTCAACATACAGATATTGTATCGCAAGATACTTGAGGAGAGTCTTATCACTTCTCAGGTACATGCCGACCTTGTGCGTTTTGAGACAGCACAAGAACGTTATAAGAAGTTGTGCAAGCTAATGCCTCAAGTTGTGCTTCGTGCTCCGCTTGTGTACATAGCAAGCTATTTACAGATGACACCAGAAACGTTGTCGCGTGTAAGAGCTTCAACGTTGCTTGACTAATTGGTTTATCAAGTACACCATAAGTTCTTGATAAAGTAGATACAAAAAAGGAATAGTGTAGCAATTGCTACGCTATTCCTAATAATTCTATTTCAAAAATGAGTGTCGAACCGCCTGGTATTCCGGGTTGCGAGAACTTGCCATATCCCATGTTTGCAGGGATATACACTTCCCATTTGTCGCCTACGCACATCTGCTGCATGGTTACAATCCAACCTTTTATGAGGTCGCTCAAGCGGAAAGCAATAGGAGCACCGCCACGACTTGAATCGAACTTCTTGCCGTTTATGGTACGACCGGTGTAGTGAGCCGTTACGATAGAGCGAGGTGTAGGATGTTTTCCGTCGTTATTGCCAGAGCTTAACACCTTATAATATATACCTTCTGGAAGAGCCATTACACCTTTTTCCTCTGCCTTTGCGGCAAGCCAATCGAGGTTTGCCTTAGCGTATTCGCGTTTGTTCATTCTTTTTTATTTTGTTCAAATTGATTATTCTGCTGCAGTTATTCGTGCGAGATAGTCGTAATGTTCGCCTTCCTCGATAATCTCACATTTCAGTCCGCATTGTTTGCAACTTGCTGTTAGGAGTGTAGGGTCTACGTATAGCCAGTCGAACGAGTCGCCTTTTACATTCTTATAAACCATCTGATAGTCTACTTCGCCATAGTAGTTACCGCCAAAATCTATATCCATTGATCCGTCCTCGTCCTCGTAGATGTACTTAAGGTCACTGGAGTCGATAAGAATCTGTGCACCTTCAGCCATCAGTTCTTTCAGACGATTGAGTAGTAATGGTAAGCGTGAGAGTTTGCCGGCAATGCCTGTGCCGTTCATCAGCAAAAGAATTGTGTCGAACTTGCTTTGCAGCTGTGTGTCGAAAAGGTTTACACACTCTACATCTTCTATGCCACGAGCCTTCATCACGTCGCAGCTTAGCGGTGAAACATCAATGGCTTTCACTTCAAATCCATTCTCCTGTAACGCAAGAGCATGGCATCCGGCTCCTGCACCTACGTCCAACACTCTGCCGCGCACAAGCGTTAAGGCTCGTTTTTCAAGTTGTGGCATCTCTTGTTCTGAACGGAACAGATGAGCTATAGGCATCTCGTCCTCTTCGAACATGGAAGAGAGCACACGCAGATGTGCTGCTCTTCCGTTCTTATAGTAGTCATTGATAGCACTGCCCATCGGATCGCGCGAAGGGGCGATGGTTGTTGTGTTCATTGTCATAGCGTTACGAAAAGAATTCGGTAAATACCTTCACGCAGTACTCGTGGTCAACCACGCTTCCTGTTTCTCTGCAACTATGCATTGCAAGGATAGCATTACCCATATCTACGCCACGCAGTGGGATAGATGATGCAAGAATGTTGCCCAAGGTACTACCGCCTGCCACGTCACTATGATTTACGAAACGCTGGCATGGTACGCCTGCTTTCTCACATAATCCAGCAAAGACCGCAGCCGAAACAGCATCCGATGCGTACTTCTGTGCAGCGTTGAATTTGATAACTGGTCCACCGCCAAGCATTGGGTGGTTCGTCGGGTCGTATTTCTCAGGATAGTTAGGATGCCAAGCGTGAGCATTGTCTGCCGAAATCATAAAGGCACGTTCAACGGCTTGATAGTACGCTTCCTCTGTATGACTTTGTGACATTGCAATACGCTTTAGTATGTATGCGAGGAACGGACTGCCTGCGCCCTGCTTTGTCTGTGAACCAGTCTCTTCGTTGTCGAAGAGGGCGAGCACTTGCGTTGTGTCTGTTGTATCGGAAGCAATGAGTGCTTCAAGACCTGCATAGCACATAGAGAGGTCGTCAAGTCTGCCAGACGAGATAAACTCGTTGTGTACGCCGAATGTGCAAGCCGGTGTTGCGTCAGCGAGGTAGAGGTCGAAGTCGAGAACATCTTTAGCGCAGAGTTGGTGGTTGGTTATTGTACTGTTCAACTCTTCAAGGATAACATTCATCAAGAGATTGCCAGCTTCGAGTTGATTTGTAATCTGTCCGAGCAATGGCAGTACATCCTTCTGTTTGCTGAGTGCTACACCGTCATTCACCTGACGATTGAAGTGTATAGCCAAGTTGCTAATCTGCAGCAGTGGGCGCTTGATGTGCAGCAACAGAGTCTCGGGCTGCATAACGTCTTCACCTCTGACAATCACGCGACCGGCGAGAGTAAGCGGACGGTCGAACCATGTAGACATTATCGGACCTCCGTACACCTCGGTATTCAGCTTCACGATGCCACCCTCAGTAAGCATCTCTGCATGAGGCTTGATGCGAAAGGTTGGTGAGTCACAATGAGCGCAAATCATGTGAAAACCCGCGTCAGCAATCGGTTTGTTGCCTATGCGAAAAGCATAGATAGAAGAGTCGTTCTTGGTAACGAAGAAGCGGTCGCCACTCTTTACTTCGCCCAATGGCAGTGCTGGGTCGATACGGCGGAAACCATTAGCTGCAAGTGTATCTGCAATATTCTTGACAGCCAGAAAATTCACTGGCGATGCGTCAAGGAAAGAAAGAAGTCGTTTTATCATTGTCGTTTGTTTTAATACATGAATAACGTTAGATACTATATAGCGATTATTGTTAATAGTCTAATATAGCGTTTCAAAGTTAAAGTTTTATTTCGGAGTGTGCAAGTAAATGAAGTTTTTTGTCTACTTTTGTATTTAAATATTTGGTCTATGAGAATATTCAAATCTCGATATTTCGCAGTTGTGGCATGGCTCGTTTGTTTGTTCATGCTGATTGTCTCGTGTTCTGACTATAGCGATAAAGAAGTAGTAGGTTTGAATGCACGAGCCTACGAAGCACATTATAAGAGTTTGGATTCCACGAAGACGTATGCAGAGAAGGCTCTGTCGTTGTCTGTGCCTAAATCAAAAGCGTGGGCACACGCCATGAACGATTTGGCTTTCTATTACATTGCAAAGATGCAATATGGAGAAGCCGAGAGAATACTCAACGAGGCGGTTAAGTCTACCGACGATGAGATTGAGCTGATGATAAGTCGTGTGCAGCTTATGCGTCTTTGTCAGCGCAAGTCGGAGAATAAGAACTTCTACCACGAACGCCATTATGCTCTGCAGTACATGCAGAATATAGAAAAGGAGTATGCCAATCTGTCGGCAGCGGAGCGTAAGCGTTTTGTGTATGCACGCTCAGAGTATTGGATCGTGCTCTCCACCTATTTATATTATATCGGTCAGCCGCGTGGGGCATCGGAAGCAGTACTGAATATAGAAGAAGATGCCCTGCTGATGAGCGATATGCCGCAGTTGCTTACCTTCTATTATAATGTAGGTTCGGGCGGTATATTGCAAGGCAGACAGCACGAGAAGATACTGCGTACAGAGTTCAACTACCTCATACGTTGCTACATGCTTGCGCGCCAGTGCGGGTACACCTATTGGGAGGCAAACTCTATGCAGGCGTTGAGCGAGAAACTTCAGGACAAGAGCAAGCGCGAGTTTCTTTTGAAGAACTTCCGTCCCGAAATCAACTTTCTCAATGTTGACAATATGCCCGACACTCTGCTTGCCGGCAATCTTGCGGAGCGAGCATTGGAGTTATTCAAGAAGTATGGCGATGTGTATCAGATTGCAGGCGCATGGCGTACTTTGTCGGAGGCATTCCGCAAGGTTGGCGACAATAAGTCGGCACTTATCTGTCTGGAAAACGCTATTGCCAACGACACAGCCATAAATGCTGCTCCCGACCTTGTTGCGTCCATTCGTGAGCAGATGTCAATTGTATATTCGGCACTCGACAACAAGAGAATGAGCGACTACAATCGCAATGCCTATCTTGACATCCAGGAATACACACGCCAGGATCGTATGCTTGAGGCGCGTGCCGAACAACTCGCTTCTTCGTTACGTAAGCAAGACACCATGATTGTGATTGTGATTGTGGCAATTATTCTGCTTATTGTGGCTATGGCGTTCTTCGTGTATAAGACACGAAAGAAAGCTGCGGAGTTCCCTATAAGCACTCTGCTGCAACCACTTGAAGATTGGCAGAAAGCACGTTCCAACTATTACGAACGTACGGAGGTTGAGTATGAGGATAGGCGCGAGCAGATAGCCATTCTTCAAAATCAGTACGAGCACTACTTAGAGAAGAATATCGAGCAACGTGCCAAGGTGTCTTTGGCATCGTCAGTAGCTCCGCTTATCAATCGTTTGTTGCACGAAGTGAAGATGCTTTCGTCTGAAAAGGAAACAACCGAACAACGCAATAGTCGCTATGAGTACATCGGTCAGTTGGCTTCTTCCATAGAGCAAACAAACGAGCGACTTACCGATTGGGTGAAACTGAAGCAGGGCGAGATAGCGTTGCGCATAGAAAGTTTTGCTTTGCAAACGCTGTTCGACACTCTACGTAGTAGTGATATAGAATACAAACTCAAGGGCATAGCACTTAATATAGTGCCGACCGAAAGTGTTGTGAAGGCTGATAAGGTGCTGACTCTCTTTATGCTCAACACTATTGCGGAGAATGCACGCCGCTTCACTCCAAATGGTGGAAGCATTGATGTGTATGCTGAAGAAACCGACAGTTATGTTGAGGTGTCAGTTAGCGATACTGGCAAGGGTATGGACAAGGAACAACTCGACTCTTTGTTCAAGCCTCGCTATATAACCGACTCCAATGATACGACGAAAGAAGGTGGTCATGGCTTCGGACTTCTTAACTGCAAGGGAATTGTAGAGAAGTATAAGAAGATGAGCTCATTCTTTAGCGTTTGCTCCATTGGAGCAGAGAGTGAAGAGGGTAGTGGTAGTCGTGTCTTCTTCCGATTGCCTAAAGGCATGAAGAAAGTGTTCATGCTTTGCGCTTTGCTCCTAAGTGTATTCTGTTCGTGTACAAAGACTGATTCTGTTGGTGTCGTAATTAACAAAAACGATAGAACACGACAGGCAAATGCGTTGGTCGATAGTATATATTATAATAATGTGGCAGGCAATTATCATCGCACGCTGGAGTTGTCGGATAGTTGTGTGCGAGTGCTTAACCGCTTGTTTGCAGACAGTATGCTTATAAGCAACAGTGCACGAGGAATGATGCTTAAAGGTACGGATGCAGACGAAGCTATCGAACTGAAGTGGTTTCGTGACAGTGTAAAGATGGACTATAGCTTGCTTCTTGCCCTGCGTAATGAGGTTGCGGTTGCGGCTCTTGCCGTGCATGACATCGACTTGTACACATATAACAATCAGGTGTTCACGAAGCTCTTTCGCGAGTGTAGTGCCGACCGCTCTATTGCTACGTATGTACAGACAATGCAGCGTGCTGAGAACAATCGCAATGTAGCGATAGCGTTGCTTGTGCTGTTGTTGCTTGCTGTCTTCCCAGCTTACTATTTCCTGTACTATCGCCATAAGCGTTTTTATAGTTTATGTATTGAGCATATCGAGCAAATCAACGAATTGTTGCAATCGGATGATCTGTCATCGAATATGAAGGTGAGGCAAATCAGAGCCTTGTGGAAGAACGACATAAAGGTTTCGAAGCAGATTGCGGTGATGAATAAGAATACCACACAGATTTCGGGCATAGTGAATCGTATCTGTCAAGTTCTCGCAGAGGATGTCACAAAAACCTCAGCCATGGAGCAGGAGTTGGTTATACTGGAGGAAAACACGAAGCGTATCACGGTCAATCGCGACCGTCTTTACGTCATAAACAATATCCTTGACAACCGCCTTTCTACGTTGAAGCACGAGACAATGTTCTACCCATCGCGTTTGAAGCAGATATTGCAAGCTCGCAATGGTAGCACCTCTATGTCTGAAAAAGAACTCTTAGCGGCATTGGATGAGATTGCTTCCTACTACGAAACGATGTACACAACGCTGTTAAGCCAAACTGTTCGAGTGGCGCAGACAATGTCGTCGTTTGAACCGAGTGTTGCGATGCAATACGTGTTTGTGCTACTGAAGCGAGCGAATGGAGGAAGGCAACTGAAGCCGACAGAGTTGGATGCCGACGATGGATATCTGAAACTGGCGTTCAAGCTCGATTCGCAGTACTCCACAGCCAGCAATCAGCAGTCAATATACGACTACCTTGTGCTTTGTCAGATAATGCGCGACATGGGCGAGTATTATCGTGCACGAGGTTGCGGAGTAGAGACAAAGACCGCAAGTGACGGAACATCAATAATAGTAATTTATATAAAGAAAGAGATATGGAAAAGTTTAAAGTTATCATAGTGGAGGACGTACTGCTCGAACTCAAAGGCACAGAAGGACTCTTGCATAACGAGGTGCCTGAGGCTGAGATTATAGCTACAGCCAATTCGGAGGACTCGTTCTGGGAAGTGTTCGCATCCAACAAGCCCGACCTTGTGCTTCTCGACCTCGGTCTTGGTGGAAGCACAACTATTGGTGTGGAGATTTGCAAGAAGCTGAAGGCGGAGCATAAGGACGTGAAGGTGCTCATCTTCACCGGTGAGATACTCAACGAGCAGTTGTGGGTGGACGCTCTGCACGCCCATTGCGATGGCATCATTCTGAAGAGTGGCGAACTGCTCACACGCGACGATGTGCTGAGCGTTATGAATGGCAAGAAGTATGTGTTCAATCAGCCTATTCTTAAAAAGATTGTAGACAAGTTCTGCGACACAATACAGCAGCAGATGGACCATCAGGAGGCACTTATACGCTACGAGATTGACGAATACGACGAGCGTTTCCTGCGCCATCTGGCTTTGGGCTACACAAAAGACCAGATTTCGCAGTTGCGCACAATGCCGTTCGGTGTGAAAAGTCTCGAGAAAAGACAGAACGAACTGGTGCAGCGTTTGTTTCCTAATGGCAATGGCGGAATGGGAGTAAACGCAACGCGTCTTGTTGTTAAGGCTTTTGAACTTAACATACTTGATGTGAACAACCTTTATTCTGACGAAGCATAAAAGCCAAGCCCACCTATTGTTATTGCTTAGCTTAAGAAAAGTCATCGTACACCGAACGCCGCCCGATCGGATTGCGTCCGCCGCCTGCATGGGTTGCGTTCGCAGTCCAATCGGGCGGCGTTCGGTATCCGATTGGATTGCGTTCGGTGTCCGATAATATTACATCTCCTTAATGGTCTTTTCTATAAGGCTTCTCTCTGCCTCATCCACACCATATTTTTCGTAGAGTTGCGAGTCTATCTCCTCAATGGCAGCACTCCAATTTATATCTGATGCAGCTGTGAAATCTTGCAGCGGCACAAACATGAACTTCTCAGGCGAGAGGTCTTGTGAAGTTATAGTCTGCAGAATGAGGTAGCGCACAAACTTGGTCTTCAGATAGGTGAGCAGGTTCTCTGCCTCCCCAGCTGTAGGATAAGCACCTGCAACGAGGTAGCTCTGCGTGCAGACACATTGCGGTTGCAGTATGGCGAGGGCGGAGAGCACTCTGTACTGTCCGTTGCGGTCGGGTGTGCCGGCATGTTCGCATGTGGCCTTCGAGAATATGACCTTATGGAGGTCGACCCACTGCTGGTTTTTCTTTATATCCTCACGCAGAACGTAAGATGGTTCGCCCGACGACTTCAGCATGACGGCTGTAGGGTCGGCATCGGGTTGCGCTGTGCCACGGTATGTAGAAACGAAGCCGAACGGAGTCTGCGGACTAATCTGCGCGTTGAGCATGGTCTTCGACGTGGCCTTCACCTTATGGATGAGCGAGAGCGCACCATTGTTGCGCACGAAGATGTTGAACTCGTCAAGTTTACGAGGCAGCGTGTTGGCGTTGCCACCAAAGTGGTTAGTAAACTGGCAGGTTGTCTTGTGCTTCGCGTCCCACAGGAAATAGCTTACGCCTCCGGAGATGTCTACGGTAGGGAAGCAGTCCTTTGAGTCGACATAGTCGAAGATGGCGCGTATGTGTGTGTCGCCAAGCATTGATTGACGGAACTGATCGAGTCCGCGTCCGCCGGTGAACCATCGTGAAGGGGTAATCATTGTGATGAATTGTGGGCGCATCTGACGGGCTATGTCTACAAATTGGTTGTAGAGAGGTATGCCGTAGTTGTCTTTCTTCTCGCCGATGTTCATCTGGTATGGTGGATTGCCAATGATTGCGTCGAATTTCATTTGCTGATTGGTGCTTAAATTGGGATAGTTTTGTGGGTCGCTGATGGTGCTTGCGAGCTTCGTTTTGTACACAATTACTTGACTGTTGAGGTCGGGTATGGTGAGTATGTTTGGTCGTACATTGCCATCGAAGCCAACGAGAGTGCGGCGTGTTATGCTGGCTGCCATAGCAGTCTTGCAGATAGCAAAGATGTTATGCTCAACGATTTCCTTCCACATCGAGCACGACTCTTGGTCGGACAGCATGTCGAACAGACCTTGCGACTGGCTGCTGCGCACCTTATATAAAGAATAAGCTACGTAAAGCGAGTAAAGACCTGTTTTTGAGCAGATGTCGAGTATCAGTGCGTTGGGGTTCATCAGCGTGCGGTTGGTCACGCCTTCGTTGTAAACAAAGCGTGGCTGAGCAAGTGGTTTCGTAAACTTGTCGTCGAAGAAGCAGTAGCCACCGAGTGTGTCAGAAAGATGACGATTTACGACATTCCATGGTGTGAGGATCGTCTCGCGATCGGGGTAAGAGAAGTCGGAGAGGATGCTCGCAATCTCTGCAATGCGGCTGTCTGGGGGAAGTGTATCGGCATGACGCAAGCGTGCAACAATAGCCTTGGCTGTTGCTACAAAGATGTCCTCGCGATAGAGGTGCTTAAGGCGCTTGAAAAGCTGCATGGTGATACCACGTGGCATGAAGTGGCGCCACGACTCTGCATCGATGTTGCGCAAGAATGAGTCGATAGTCAACCCCTCGATATTATCCACAGTACCATATATCATGATAGGGAAGCGAGTGGATATCTGGCTGAGTATGGCAATGGCACGCTGACGCGGTGTGAGGCGAGTTATGCCTGCATTTTCTCTTGCTTGCGTGTTAGGAATGTCGTTCTGTTTCGCTGCATCATAAGCCGTTTTGTCTTTTGCTTTCTTCGTCTGTTTCTTGGCAGACTGTATGTCGTTATTCCTCTGACGACGCTCTTCAAGTACTGCATTAGCCATAGCTTCTGCCACCTCATCGAGGAGACGGAGGTCATTCCTGCCGAGGTTGTTCAGGTCGGTGTACAGACAATCGCCGTGGAAACCATTGCGGATTAGACTTGTAGAGTAAGAGGTGTTGATGTATCGGATGAATGTGTCCGTGTTCATCTGGTTGCGTTTGCCACCATCGACAACGATAGTAGGGCAGTAGTGCAGAAATTCGGTAAGTTTCTGCACACGTGCTTCGTGCTCAGTAGATGCAAGGTTGTTGCTGATATATTGGTCGATGGCGGTGAGTGTTCGTGTCGGTGAGAAGTCGAATGTGTAACACTCTGCTTTTATGCCCTCGCGATACGGACTCTGACAGCGAAAGATTGTCTGGAAGTAATGAGCGCAACCTGTGTCGGCAGAGCCAGCGAGCATGAATACGGCAGTCCATTCTGGTACAGAGACACCTGTAGTGAGTCGTCCGCACGATAATGTTATTGTGCGTTCGTTAGTGCTGATAGCGGTTCTTACCTCCTCAAGAGGAGATGTTTGAGAAGAAACGCTATCACCGGCAACGTTTACGACCTTATAGCCGCGGAACGGATTATCTGCAGTTGGCTCAGCGAGTATCTGAGCAAGACAATGAGCCGCGTTGACACCAGGCACATACCAAAGAGTATGGCATAACGATTGGCCCATCGCTTCATCGGCGAATGGATACAGCGGAGCGGTTGCGAGAAGGTTTACGAATTTTCTTACGTCGGCTTCGTGCACAAAGCACATCTGCGCCTCGTCAACACGGAAGAACTCGGAGAAGTTAAAGCCTTCGTTGTCTGTAAGGAAATAAGGTGCGAAGGTGTTGCGCAGATTATAAGTGACGATGTTCATGCGTGCCATATTTGCATACGGGTTTTCGGCACCGCTGTTAGAGATATCCCACTGCTCCTTTGCACGTTGCTCCATGCAATAGTCCCAGTTGTACACGTCTGTGGTGTCGAAGTTCTGGCGGATGCTGTAGGGTGTGCCCGAGAGATAGAGCGTGCGCAGACTACGGCGTTTCTGTAGTTCGGCGATAACGTCGTTGCCAAGGCGTGTTGTGATACCCTCGTGTGCTTCGTCAACAATAAGAAAATCCCACTTTGCAGAGAATACATCGTCGTTCTTCACGATACCTTTCTGCTGGTTCACGCGCTTTGAAGAGCGTAAGTCCTGCATTGATGCGAAATAGACGTAGTGGGTTGCAGGGTCTTTGGCTATGTCTTCAAGTTCGGCAAACGACGCTCCGCGGCGTTTGCGTTCCTCTTCGGGCATAGCAGATGTTGTTTTGCTGCCGTACAACCAACCTTTAAGTTGGAGTTTCTCAATAGAGTCGAACCACTCTTGTCGTACAGCAGGGCGATGTGTGAGTACGAGTGTGCGTCTGTACCCAAGACGATGTGCTGCTTCGATGGCGCAAAGCGTTTTGCCGAAGCGCATCTTTGCATTCCAGAGTACCTTTCGTGAGCGTTTTAGTGTCGTCACGGTGAAGTTGATAGCTTCTTCTTGTTCGGTTCGGAATACTATGTTTTCTGTTGATATCATTCTTGTTTTGTATTTTAGTTGTGACTATTATAGTCGTAAGCCTATTTCACAATGTCTTTGTAAGTCATTTTTTTGCCACTCAGTGGTTCGGTATTGTGCCATTCCATGATTGTGGCGTAATGGTCGGAGTTGGGAACGTTGAAGTTCAGTCCATCCATTTGCCAAATGTTCCACGAAATGATTTCTGCAGCCTTCAATACGGCATCGCGGTGTGGGTGTCGATGCCAACGTTCGGTGTAATATTCGCAGAACGAAAGGAATAGTGACTCACGTGTAAGAAAGACGTTGTCGCCCTGACTGTCGAAGCCATATACCGACTGAAGTGCTTGGTAAGCTTTGCGTATCCATTGACGTTTGTTAGCCTTTGTAGGCTCGGAAGGGGTATTCTCGTTTATTATGCGAAACTTGCGGTCGAGCATACCAATACGTTCGCTGATAGGAATTAGTCGACCAGTGGTAGTGTCGTAGCGCGAAACGAGATACGGCCCTTCTCCGCAAGTTATCTCCATGCGTCTTGCCCTCACGTACGACATCCATGAGCGTTTTTCCGGAAACACGATAGGTGGCTTGGATGTTAGCCATCTGTGTTCGCCTTCCTCGTTTATATATTCGGTATTGAATACATCTTTTTTGCCAAACCATTGTTCGTCGACAAGGTTGTTCTGTGCATTACATATCCATGCAGGAGTGAACACTTCAGCACGCGACTTCGAGCGAGATGTCTGCATGGATGGTTGCTTCTTTATACGTGGTTGTATAAGATCCGGGTGGCTACAGATTAACTCTGGAGTGATTTGTGCGTTAAACGCAAATGGGCTATTGTCGCCCATCTCGTCATTGACGCAATAATCGTCAGTTGCCCATGAAATATATGTGCTTTCATTGGGCAAACTGAGCGATTGGTCTTTTAGGAGCAGTTCGAGGAGTTGGATGTCGTTCCTCATTATGCGTTTTTAATCTTTATCTCGCAGTTCTCGAGCGATTCAATTATAGCGAGCGACTCTACACGCACACCTTGTTCGCGCAGATATCGTCCACCGTCCTGGAATGCTTTCTCGATAATGAATCCCATGCCCTCGAGTGTGGCTCCCGACTGCTTGCAGAGGTCGATAATACCCTTGGCTGCGTTGCCGTAAGCAAGGAAATCGTCGATGAATATGACATGATCGTCGGGGCAAAGATAATCGCGTGAGATAACCACGTCGTAGTCGCGCTGCTTAGTGAACGAAGTGACCTTTGTGGCAAGCATGTTGTCGAGCGTGTTAGGCTTTTTCTTCTTTGCAAACACTACGGGGAGGTTCATCAGAAATCCCATCATTATAGCTGGTGCAATGCCCGATGCCTCAATAGTAAGAATCTTGTTCACCTTTGTGCTCGCAAAGCGACGTATGAACTCCACGGCGATGTCCTTCATTAAGTTGGGATCCATCTGGTGATTAATGAATTTGTCTACTTTGAGGATGCCGCCAGGGTAGCATTTGCCGTCTTTCTGAATTCTGTCTATGAGTGCTTTCATTGTTATTGAGTTTTTATTTTTATTTATCTAATTGATAATATTTGAATGTTTCAAAGTCGATGGTGTCATCGTATAGTACAACGAGCTACTTACTCTTGCTATTCGTTGTAGAACCAATCCATGAATTTTCCAATCCAAGGAATCTGTATTCGGAACCAACGATATTCTGCAACTTGTTTGCCACCGAAGTTTAAGATGAACTCTCGCATAGGGTTGCGTTTGAATGGCAGTCCTGCGTCAAGGAAGTACATATGTGCAAAGCCTTGTTCGTGTGCATACTTCAGCGCAGACCATACCGTATATGAAGCAGGGTAGAGCATCATAAAGCTCTTACGGCGTGAAGCCAACTGCCACATATAGGCGTTGCCACCGAAAAAGAAGCATACGCAGGTGCCTATGACGCGATTTTTGTATTTCGTTGCGAATATCTTGCATTGCTTGCTTGTAGCTAAATGCTCGAAGAGTTTTGAATTACGCACCGTGCGGCGAGGTTTTAGTTTGAAATAATGGCGCATGAGTTTCACTGCTTGTTGCAGCTCTTTGCTATCCGACTTTACGATTTCGGCTTTCACACCGCGTTGTTCGGCTACAGATAGCTTGTCGCGCAACTTCTGCGGTAGACGCTCGTAAGGGGATTTGGAGTGTAGCGAGTTGTGTATCTTTTGCCATTGTATAGGGAAATATCCATTCTCGCGCAGTTTGGCATATCCGAACATCTTACTACTCAAGTCGCTTATCTCAATAAAGAGACATAGTTTATGAGTTAGTTCATCGGTTATCGCCTTCACGAACAGTGAGAAAATTTCCTCTTTGTTCTCCACTTTCGGTGCATAAACGCCTTCGCCATATATGTGACAATGCGAATAAGCAAATGGGGGTAGTAGCAAGTGGTGATAAGACACTACTGCCAAGAGATGTGCCACGATACATCCTTGCCCGTCAATAGCTAATGCCATGTATGGTTTCTGTTTTGGCGTGGCTTCAAGTATCTTGAATAGCTCCACGCTGTGAAAGAAATCATCGCATATAATGTCGGGCAAATCGGATGCTTTAGTAATCAGACTAACACTTACCTCTTCTTTCATGTGGCAAAAATAGCAAATCTTTTTTAAAAATCGACTCGTTTGCTGTGCTTTTTCTGCGAGTTTGTTTACTTTTGTAGTTACAACAGGAAAAGAACTTATGAAAATAGTAATGATAGGTGCCGGCAATGTGGCAACAAACATTGCCAAAGCTCTTGCTGATATAGGTGAAACACCAGTGCAGATATGGAGTAGAACACTTGTTTCAGCAGAAACGCTTGCAAAGGCTACGGGTGCTTGGGCAACAAGTGATTGGGACTCTGTGGTGAAAGACGCTGATGTATATATCGTAGCGGTTAAAGACGATGCTATGATTAATGTGATAGATCAGCTTTGTACTCATTGCAAGCATGGCGTTTTTGTTCATACCGCAGGCACAATGTCAATGAGTCTGTTTACGGGTAAAGCGGAGCATTATGGCGTGCTTTATCCGATGCAGACATTCTCGAAGCAAAAAGAAGTTGACTTCCGAACTGTTCCGTGTTTTGTAGAGGCTTCCGACAAACATACTTTGAACATAATGATGAAGTTGGCACGACTTCTCTCTGATAATGTTCGCGAGCTTGTGGAGTCTGAACGCAAATGGCTTCACATAGCAGCTGTTTTCTCCTGCAACTTTGCCAATGTGTGCAACACTATGGCTGCGCAAATACTTGAACGTCACGGACTTAGCTTTGATGTGATGCTTCCACTTCTCGATGAGACGGTGGCAAAACTTCATAAACTCCATCCAAGGGAAGCGCAGACAGGTCCGGCTTCAAGAGGAGATGTGGGAGTGGTGAACAAACATCTTGCTATGCTCGAAGACAACAAGGAACTGAGCGAGGTGTATAGTGTTCTGTCGAATTATATCTTGAAAAATAGAGAATAGGTACTTTGTGTTTAACTGTTTAGGTTAGAAGAATGATTGATTACGATTTGAAAAAGATTCGTGCTATAATATTTGATGTAGATGGCGTGCTATCTTGCGATACTGTTACCGTCGATACTACTGGCGAACCTCTGCGTACTGCCAATCTGAAGGATGGCTATGCCATACAGTATGCTTGCAAGATAGGTCTGATTGTCTGCATCATTACGGGTGGAAATACCGAGGCTGTGCGCAAACGTTATGAAGCGCTCGGCGTGAAAAACCTGTATATGGGTTGTAGCGTGAAGGTCAAAACATATAATGAGTTTAAGGCTAAATACTCGCTCACAGATGATGAGATTATATATGTCGGCGATGATATTCCAGATTATGAGGTGATGTCGCTTGTAGGTTGCCCTTGCTGTCCGATGGACGCAAGTGTGGAAATAAAGTCGGTAAGCAAGTACGTCAGTCAGCGTCGCGGAGGTTGCGGAGTAGGACGTGATATCATAGAGCAAGTACTTAAAGCACAAGAAAAATGGATGGCAGACAATAGAGCTTTCGGTTGGTAAAACCAGTGTTCTTTGTCACATTAGTTATAATTGAAGCCTTTACTTGCGTCTGCTGCATTCTGGACATTCGCCCTTAATGATAAATGACAAGGAGTTGGCTTTGAACCCATCGGGTAGGGCGACGTGTTCTACCGGTATATCTTTAAGACAGAAAGTGCGTGCGCACTTTTCGCAATAAAAATGAGCATGACTGGCAGTATGGTCGTGTGAGTCGTGATGGGAGCAAAGTTCGTAGTTGAGTGCGCCTTTTCCGTCTTCGAAGGCATGGACAATGTCATGTTCGAGGAAAAGTGTAAGTACGCGGAAGATGCTCGACTTATCCATAGGCAGCAATATCGCCTCCATTGTCGAAAGACTCATGGGGCGATGCTCGTTGTGTAGCGTTTTCAAAATGAGAATGCGGTTAGCTGTTGGGCGCACGCCCTTTTGCTTCAGAATTTCTTCGGCTTTACTATTATCTATACTGTTCATATTTAGATATTGCGAAACGAAATATTCTTATTATTAAGACGCAAAGTTACAATGAAAAGATGTAAATGTAGCAATTAATCATAATTTATTTGTAGGATAGAAATAATTGTTATACATTTGTTTGTAAAATAACAACTTTTAAACTGAAAACGATGGATTTGTCTTTAATCCCTCTAAATATAAAAGGCTGTGGGCTGCGTCCTTTTGTCATAGCTGGTCCATGTTCGGCAGAGACAGAAGAACAAGTTGTGTCTACTGCCCGACAACTCGCTTCGCTTGGTTGTAACGTGTATCGTGCTGGTGTTTGGAAACCTCGTACCAAACCAGGCGGTTTCGAAGGGCACGGCGAGAAAGCATTGCCGTGGCTGAAGCGTGTGAAGGAAGAAACAGGAATGTCTGTGGCTACAGAGGTTGCCACCCCCGAGCATGTAGAACTTGTGTTAGAATATGGTGTCGACATTATTTGGATAGGAGCACGCACCTCTGCCAACCCTTTCGCCATGCAGGCACTTGCCGATTCGCTTAGCGGCGTTGATATTCCTGTACTTGTGAAGAACCCCGTAAATCCAGACCTCGAATTGTGGATTGGAGCGATGGAACGTCTCAATCAGGCAGGCATCAAGCGCTTGGCTGCCATTCATCGTGGCTTCTCGAGTTACGACAACAAGATATATCGTAATGCTCCGATGTGGCAGATACCTATAGAGTTGCGCCGCCGCATACCGGAGTTGCCGATAATCTGCGACCCCAGTCATATTGGTGGTCGACGTAACCTGATAGCTCCACTTAGTCAGCAGGCTATGGATCTTGGTTTCGATGGCTTGATTGTGGAGACGCATTGCTCTCCGAACGAAGCGTGGAGCGATGCTGCACAACAGGTTACGCCCGACGGACTCTATAATATATTGTCGCAACTTACAATTCGCGACGGACATATTGACATAGAAGGCATACACGGCTTGCGTGAGCAGATAGATGCTATCGACAACAATCTTGTTGAACTTCTCTCCAATCGTATGAACATCTGCCGCAAGATAGGCTGCTATAAAAAAGAGCATAACATGACAGTTCTGCAGGCTAATCGATACAAAGAGATAATAGACAAGCGTGGAGCACAAGGCGAACTGTGCGGTATGGACTCAGGGTTTGTCAAGCATATATTCGAACTCGTTCATGAGGAGTCGGTACGTCAACAGATGGAAGTAATCAACAAGCAATAGTACGCAAAGATGAAGATTATATTATCAAGCAATTCGCCACGACGCAGAGAGCTTCTTGCTGGTCTTGGCATCGATTTTGAAGTGAAAGTAATAGAAGGTGTTGACGAGTCGTATCCCGATACACTGCCGTCAAAGGATGTTGCAGAGTATATTGCGCGTGAAAAGGCTGCTGCGTATGAAGTGGCTGACGATGAACTCGTGATAACTGCCGACACGGTTGTGATTGTTGGTGACGACATACTCGGCAAACCGCATGATGCAGCTGAGGCTCATGCTATGTTGCGCAAGATAAGCGGACGCACTCATCATGTCGTTACTGGTGTTTGCATGAAGACAAAACGGGAGCAGCATAGCTTCTCGGTTGTGACGGGGGTTACGTTCAAGGAGTTGACAGATGCCGAGATAGATTATTACATTGAGCACTATAAACCATTCGATAAGGCAGGTGCCTACGGCATTCAGGAGTGGATAGGTTATATCGGCGTTACAGGATTGGACGGAAGTTATTATAACGTAATGGGCTTCCCCGTTCAGCGTGTGTATGCAGAATTGACAAATCGATTTAAGATTGTTCAATATTAGTGAAATGTTTCGACTATTTAATATATTTTAGTCTATATATTTCGCCTCTGTTTTATTATTTCAGTAATTTTGCGCTTAATTTATGGTGCGGCTATTATGGTCGTGCAAGATTTAACGAGTAAATATTAAACATAAACTATTATGTCAGAATCAATAGATATCCGCCAGCTTAATGCTCGGATAGAACAGCAAAGCAGTTTTGTCACCAACTTGGTGACTGGTATGAATCAAGTGATTGTTGGACAAAAACACCTCATCGAGTCGTTGCTTATATCGCTTCTTAGCGATGGTCACATCCTTCTGGAGGGTGTGCCTGGTTTGGCAAAGACTCTCGCCATAAAGACTCTCTCACAGCTTATCGATGCCGACTACAGCCGCATTCAGTTTACACCCGATTTGTTGCCAGCCGACGTTGTAGGTACGCTTATTTATTCGCAGAAAGACGAGAATTTCCAGGTGAAGAAGGGTCCTGTATTTGCGAACTTCGTACTTGCCGACGAAATCAACCGTGCGCCGGCTAAGGTTCAGAGTGCCTTGCTCGAGGCTATGCAGGAGCATCAGGTTACAATCGGCGAGCAGACATTCAGACTTCCTAATCCGTTCCTCGTGATGGCTACGCAGAACCCTATTGAGCAGGAGGGTACATATCAGTTGCCTGAGGCTCAAGTAGACCGTTTTATGCTTAAAGTGGTTATCGGTTATCCTACACTTGAAGAAGAGAAACTTATTATTCGTGAGAACTTGCGTGGTGAGGAGAAGAAGGTGTTGCCCGTAACTACTGCTGAGGAGATATTGAAGGCTCGTGAGGTAGTGGAAGAGGTATATATTGACGAGAAGATAGAGCAGTATATTGCTGACATCGTCTTCGCTTCACGTTACCCAGAGAAGTACGGTTTGGGCGAACTGAAGGATATGATTACCTTCGGTGGTTCGCCGCGTGCAAGTATCTCGCTTGCAAAGGCAGCGCGTGCTTATGCTTTCATTAAGCGTCGCGGCTACGTAGTGCCTGAGGATGTGCGCGCAGTTGCACACGATGTGCTGCGCCACCGTATTGGTCTCTCTTACGAGGCTGAGGCAAGCAACATTACAAGTGAGGAAATTGTATCAAAGATTATAAATAAGGTAGAGGTGCCTTAAACATAAGACAATGGAAACGTCAGAGATACTTAAAAAGGTTCGCAAGATAGAAATCAAGACGAAGGGTCTGAGCCAGAACATATTCGCAGGCCAGTACCATTCTGCCTTTAAGGGTAGGGGTATGGCGTTTGCCGAGGTTCGCGAGTATCAGTTTGGTGATGACGTTCGTGACATAGACTGGAATGTCACAGCACGTTTCCGCAAGCCTTACGTGAAAGTGTTTGAGGAGGAGCGTGAACTCACCGTTATGTTGTTGATTGATGTCTCGGGGTCGCTCGACTTCGGCACACGCAAGTGTATGAAGTCGGTGATGGCTACCGAGATTGCTGCTACCATCGCCTTTAGTGCTATGCAGAACAACGATAAGATTGGTGTAGTGTTCTTCTCCGACCGCATTGAGAAGTATATTCCGCCGAAGAAAGGACGTAAGCACATCCTGTATATTATACGTGAGATGCTCGACTTTCACCCGCAAAGTACCAAGACAGATATAGGCGAAGCGGTGGCTTACTTCACACGTATGATGAAGCGCCGCACAACCGCGTTCGTCATCAGCGACTTCTACGACAACAAGGACTTCCTAAAGCAGTTTCAGATAGCCAACAACAAGCATGACCTGATGGCTGTGCAGGTGTATGACCGTTGGGCGAAGCAACTGCCCGATGTAGGACTTATGAAGGTGCAGGATGCAGAAACGGGTAACGAGATGTATATTGATACCTCAAGCAAGAAAGTGCGTGCTGCTCATGCACGCTATTGGAAGGAGCGTGAGGCAATACTTCGTGAGACATTCTCTCAGGCAAATGTCGACTGGATGTCAGTGGCTACCGATGAGGATTTCGTGAAAGCGATGATGACTTTGTTTTCATCAAGAAACAGTTAAACAATGAAAAGATTAATAACCCTTATATTGTTCGTGTCGTCACTTACTATGGCTGCCGCACAGCAGGTAGGTGTCGAGGCTAAGATCGATTCTGTGGCGATTATGATTGGCGAACAAGCCCATCTTCAGCTGACCATCACAGCTCGCCAGGGTGCAAAGATTGTTTATCCGCACTACAAGCGTTCGCAATATCTCGTGCCAGGCGTTGAGGTGCTTGACGATTCGAAAGGCGATACGGCAGTTGTCGATGGTTATTGGAGTGTGAAAAAGATACTCACACTTACGAGCTTCGATGAGCAATTGTATGCTATACCTGGCATCATGGTAAAGGTAGACGGCAAGAGCTACAAGTCGAACCCCGTAGCGCTTAAGGTTATCACTTGCGATGTCGACACTCTCAACATGGACAAGTTCTTCCCGCCGAAGTCGGTGCAGGACAATCCGTTCCTTTGGTCAGAGTGGACGCCGCTTATTTGGATGACGCTTATTGTGTTGTTACTTATTGCGTTAGGCTCATGGGTTATAGTACGTCTGAAGCAGAATAAGCCGATTATTGCCCACATACGTATCGTGAAGAAAGTGCCGCCACACAAGAAGGCATTGGACGAGATGAACCGCTTGAAGGGCGAGTCGCATACTGCCGACTACGACCAGAAGGCTTACTATACGCAACTTACAGACACCTTGCGTCAGTATATCCGCGAGCGTTTCGGCTTCAATGCAATGGAGATGACCTCTTCGGAGATTCTTGAGAACCTGCGTAGTGCCGGCGACGATAAAATGCTGGCAGAGCTAAGCGAGTTGTTCATGACTGCCGACCTTGTGAAGTTTGCGAAGTATTCGGCACTTCTCAACGAGAAAGACATGAACCTTCTGAACGCCATCAACTTTATAGACCAGACCAAGCGTGAGGATGCTCCTACAGAAGAGCGTATAGAGCCGACACTTAGTGAGGAAGAGGTGCGTACACGCAAGACACGCGTTGTGCTTAATGTGCTTCTTTGCGCTATTGCTGTCGCTATCGTCGGACTTGCAGGTTATGTGATTTATCGTGTGTGGTTGCTCCTTATGTAGAGTCTAACGATACGTAACGAAAGTAATATACAACAATGGAATTTGTAAATAAAGAATACTTCATACTGCTCACGTTGCTGATACCTTATATAATATGGTATTGGCGCAATCGTAAGCATAGCGAACCTACGATGCGTGTCAGCACAGTGGTGGCTTACTACAAGGCACCTAAAAGTTGGCGACAGCGCATCGTACATACACCGATGTTTTTGCGTTGCCTTGCTTTTGTAATGATTGTGTGCGTCATGGCACGTCCTCAGACACGCAACTCTTGGGACAATAAGTCGGTAGAAGGCATCGACATCATGCTTGCTATGGACGTGTCGACATCTATGCTGGCAGAAGACCTTAAACCCAATCGCCTTGAGGCTGCTAAGAACGTAGCTGCAGAGTTTGTGGCAGGTCGTCCGAACGACAACATCGGTCTAACAATCTTTGCAGGTGAGTCGTTCACCCAGTGTCCAATGACTACTGATCATGCTTCGCTTCTCAATCTGCTTGGTTCTGTTCGCACCGACATTGCCGCACGTGGCATCATTTCAGATGGTACTGCCATTGGTATGGGACTTGCAAACGCCGTGTCGCGATTGAAGGAATCGAAGGCAAAGAGCAAGGTGGTCATCCTGCTTACAGACGGCAGTAACAACATGGGCGACATCTCGCCAATGACGAGTGCGGAGATAGCGCACAGTCTTGGTGTGCGTGTATACACCATTGCTGTAGGAACTAACAAGGTGGCACCTTATCCCGTACCAGTAGCTGGAGGCATTCAGTATGTGAATATGCCGGTAGAGATAGATACGAAGACTCTGAGCGAGATAGCACAGATAACGAATGCCAACTCTTATCGTGCTACCAACAACCGCGAACTGTCGCAAATATATAAGGACATCGACAAACTCGAGAAGACAAAGATGGACGTGAAGCGTTTCTCCAAGCACTATGAGGCTTATCAGCCATTTGCCATCGCAGCATTGTTCCTGCTTGTGGCAGAGATCCTGCTGCGCTTTACTGTTCTTCGCCGGATACCTTAAGGTTCTTTGTTGGCGTAGCCTTTGGTTTTTGTCCATATTAAAACTCAAAATTCAAAGTTAAGAAAATGTTCAGATTTGAGAGCCCCCAATATTTATGGTTGCTATGGCTTGTAGTAGTGCTCGTAGCGGTCAGATACTATAGCCTATGGCGCAGGCAGAAGAAGATAATGCGAATTGGCGACAAAGATCTTGTGCGTCAGCTTATGCCCGACGCTTCGGCCATGCGTCGCCGTGTGAAGTTTTGGTTTACGATGGCAGCTGTAGCTGTGCTTGTGGTTGTTATTGCTCGTCCACAGATGGGCTCAAAGATAAGCAACGAGAAGCGCAACGGAATAGAGACAATCATATGTCTCGATATCAGTAATTCGATGTTGGCACAGGACGTTGCACCATCGCGTTTGGACAAGAGCAAGATGCTTGTAGAGAATCTTGTTGACAACTTCTCGAACGACAAGATTGGTCTTGTGGTATTTGCTGGCGATGCTTTTGTTCAGTTGCCAATCACGAGTGATTATGTTTCAGCAAAGATGTTCCTTCATGGCATAAGTCCAGCACTCATCTCTACTCAGGGTACCGACATTGCACGTGCCCTTTCCGTAGCAGCAAGTAGTTTTACTCAACAGCAGGGTGTTGGTAAAGCTATTATACTCATCACTGATGGCGAAGACCATGAAGGTGGAGCATTGGAGGCAGCAAAGGAAGCGCGTAAGAAAGGCATCAATGTATTCATTCTCGGCATAGGTAGCACTAAGGGTTCTCCTATTCCTGTAGGTGGCGGCGAGTATATCCGCGACAACGCAGGCAACATCGTTATGTCGGCTCTCAACGAAGACATGTGTCGCGATATAGCCCGTGCCGGTAGTGGCACATACATCCATGTAGACAACACCAACGACGCTCAAGAGAAACTGAACGACGAGCTTTCGAAGCTCCAGAAGGGTGAGACAGAGAGCGTAATCTACAGCGAGTACGCCGAGCAGTTTCAGTCGTTCTGCATAGTATTGCTCGTTTTGCTGATAGTGGAGGCGTGCATCATGGAGAAGAAGAATCCGTTGTTCAAACATTTCAGACTATTTAAGAAATAAACGATATTCAACATGAAGAAGTTTTTAGTTCTTTCAATCTTGATAATTCAAGCATTGGTAGGCATTGCGCAGACCGATCGTCAGCACATACGCTATGGTAATCGTTGGTTTAAACAAGACAACTATGTGAAAGCTGAGGCTGAATACCGCAAGGCTGTTGATAAGAATCCCTCTAACTCACAGGCACTCTACAACCTTGGTTGTGCTTTGCTTATGCAGAAGAAAGACTCTGCTGCCATCCAACAGTTTGAGAACGCTGGCAAGATAGAGACCAATCCGAAGCGCAAAGCAATGGCATTCCACAACATCGGATGGATATGCCAGTCGCTGAAGATGTACGGCGAGGCTGCGGAGGCATACAAGGAGAGTCTGCGCAACAACCCGTCTGACAACGAGACCCGCTACAACCTTGCGCTCTGCATGCGTCAGCAGAAGAAGAACAAGCAGGACAAGGACAAGCAGCAGCAAAAGAAGCAGCAGCAGAACAAGGGCGAGGACAAGAGCAAGGAGAAGAAAGAACAAGATAAAAACCAGCAGCAGAAGCAGCAGAAACAGCAAGAAAAGATGAGCAAAGAGAATGCCGAACAAATGCTGAATGCCGCTATGCAGCAAGAGCAACAGACACAGCAACGCATAAAGGATGCAATGCGTCAAACTAAGTCGCGTAAGTTGCAGAAGAACTGGTAGACCACATAAAATACATCATTCAGCATGAACAAAAAGATAACAATACTATTACTGACATGTTTTGCGTATGTACTCACGATATGTGCGCAAAACATTTCTGTTTCTGCCCCTACACACGTTGCAACTGGTGAGAATTTTCGTGTGTCGTACACCATCGCTAATGTGTCAGTTGACGAGTTTCGTTCGGCTTCAATACCTGCAGGATTGGAGGTGATAGCAGGTCCATACACCTCGCAACAGTCAAGCTATCAGATTGTGAACGGCCATACCAGTCGTTCGTCATCTATTACATACACCTACACGCTCTATGCCGAAAAGGCTGGCACATACACTATTGGCGCAGCTCACGCCAAAGCTGGCGGCAAGACAATAGCCTCAAAACCTTTCCGTATCCAGGTGTCGGGTGCTACACGCAACAATGGTTCTTCAGCTCCCAATATGCACGACGATGTTGTTTCGCCTTCGCACAGTTCGGGTGACAGAATATCTTCGAAAGACCTTTTCGTGAAGGTGACTGCCAATAAGAAACACGTACACGAGCAAGAGCCTATTTTGCTTACGTATAAGGTGTACACTCTCGTTGACCTTACTTCGCTTGATGGTAAGATGCCCGACTTGAAAGGCTTCCATACTCAGGAAATACCATTGCCACAGCAGAAGAGTTTTCACATTGAGAAGCTGAACGGCAGAAACTATCGTTGTGTAACGTGGAGCCAGTATGTTATGTATCCGCAGATGACGGGCAAGATGACGATACCGAGCCTTACGTTCAAGGGCGTTGTGGTTATGCAAAACCGCAATGTAGACCCGTTTGAGGCGTTCTTCAACGGCGGATCTGGATACATAGAAGTAAAACGCAATATCGTAGCACCAGCTGTTGACATACAGGTAGACCCACTGCCGCAGAAGCCAGCCGACTTCTCGGGTGGCGTAGGTCGCTTTTCAATATCTTCGCAGCTGTTGAATAACACAGTGAAGGCAGGCGCACCAGTTACGTTGCGTGTAGTGGTAGGTGGCAACGGCAACCTGAAGCTCATCAAGCAGCCCGTGGTTACCTTCCCGAAGGACTTCGACAAGTACGACCCGAAGGTGACCGACAAGACGAAACTCACTACCAACGGATTGGAAGGCAATATGGTATATGACTTCCTCGTTGTGCCTCGCAATCAGGGTAACTACACCATCCCTGCTGTGTCGCTTACTTATTACGACACATCGAGCAACCAGTATAAGACAGTGAAAACTGCGCCGCTTACCATTAAGGTGGAGCCTGGCGACGGCAAGGGCACTTCTGTTACCGATTATTCGGCTGTTCAGCAGACTGATATTAAGCCGATAAAGCAGGGCGGTTATGATACAATTGACACCGAGAAACTATTCTTTGGTTCTACTTCATTCTTGTTATGGCTACTTCTGCCATTTGTGTTGTTTGTAGCTCTTGTGGCTATTTTCCGCAAGAAGGCAGTAGAGAACGCTGATATCGTGGGTAAGCGTGGTAAGCGCGCCAACAAGGTGGCTACCAAGCGTCTTAAAACTGCCTATAAGTTGCTCACCGCAGGCAAGCAGAACGAGTTTTATGATGAGGTATTGCGTGCACTTTGGGGCTATGTAGGCGACAAACTGAACATGCCGGTAGAGCAACTCTCACGCGAAAATATAAGTGAACAACTTGCTGCACACAATATCAATGCAGAGATAATAGGAAAGTTCATCTCTGCTCTTGATGAGTGTGAGTACGAACGTTATGCCCCAGGTAGTGCCGAGGGCAATATGACTAAGACATACGATAGTGCAATGATAGCTATTACGGAGATTGATGGTGTCTTGCGTGGCAAGATGGTGAAGAGAAACAGTGGCGATATGGTGAGAATAATCTTGCTGTTTGTGGTTTTGTGTTTTAGTGGCTTTGTAAATGCTTCTGTAGACACCGCAAAGTCTCAACAGGGCGATAGCAGTGAAACTGCCGCAGCTGCTTATGCAAAGGGCGATTATCAGCAAGCTGCAGAGTGCTATACCAAACTGCTGAAGGCAGGGGAGAGCGCAGAACTCTATTATAACCTCGGCAACTGTGAGTATCGTTTGGGTAATATCACACAGTCGATAATTGCCTACGAACGTGCTTTGCGCCTTAATCCTGGCGATAGCGATACTCGTTACAATCTTCAGTTTCTTCGTGGTAAGACCATCGACAAAGTAGTGCCAGTTGATGAGATGTTCTTCGTTACGTGGTATCACTCGCTGCAGAATCTTATGAGCATTGATGCTTGGGCTATCCTTGCTGTTTCAGCCTTTGTGCTTGCTCTCATGCTGATATTGGCATATCTCTTCGGCAGTAATATTCCTCTGCGTAAGATTGGTTTCTTCGGAGCACTTGTCGGACTTCTGATTTTTGTGTTAGGACTCCTATTCGCTTATCAGCGCAAGGTTGCCCTTTCAGAACATAACATCGCCATAGTTCTCACGCCAACGCTCAATGTAAAGGCAACGCCTGCGGAGAGTAGTTCAGATGCCTTCGTTATCCATGAGGGCACACGTCTCACCATTACCGATAGCTCGATGAATGATTGGTATGGTGTACGCCTTGATGACGGCAAAGAAGGCTGGTTGCCAAAGAACTCAGTAGAAGTAATTTGATAAAAACTCAGCGAAAATGAATATGGATACCCTTTTACAGGCCGACACCGACCTCCTTCTCGCACTCAATGGCAGCAGTTCGCAGTTTGTTGACGGACTGATGATGGCTCTTACATCGGGCTTCACTTGGATACCTATGTACGTTGCCTTGCTGTATCTTGTGGTAAAGAACAGTGAGACGATGGGACAAATCGTACTCGTTGTGGCATGTGCTGCGCTCTGCGTTTTGCTTGCTGACGGTATGGCTGACGGCATTGTTAAGCCCAGTGTAGAACGCTTTCGTCCTTGTAATGACCCTTCGTTATGTAATCTTGTGCAACTTGTTGATGGATATTGCGCCAATGGTAAGTATGGTTTCTTCTCCGCACATGCTGCCAACACTTTCTCTATAGCTGTGTTCTTCTGCTTGCTCGTGCGCAGTAGTATTTTGAGCACATCTCTTCTTGTGTGGTCGCTCGTCTGCTGTTACACACGTATGTATCTTGGTGTTCATTATCCGCTTGATATCGCTGTTGGATTATTATGGGGTGGCACGGTAGGATGTGTAGTCTATTTTGTTTACTATAAGTTCAGAGAGAAACTCTCTCAGTCGAAACGCTTCGTATCTACACAGTACACATCAAGTGGTTTTAGCCACTCTGATGTTGATATTGTTATGCTTGTGATAGTTCTCACATTAATCTACGCTGTTCTACGTGGAGTGCTGCATTAAAATCAATTGTCTTTTGGTCTTCGCATTGTAGACCAATATGATTATATAAATAGAACGAAATCAATGCAAAAGTCATCGTTCTTCGAACGCAATCCGATTCGTTCGCGTTCGCAATCCGATTCGTTCGCGTTCGCAATCTGATTCGTTCGCGTTCGCAATCTGATTCGTTCGCGTTCGCAATCTGATTGGGTTGCGTTCGCAATCTGATCGGGTTGCGTTCGCAATCTGATTGGGCTGCGTTCGGAGAACGATGACAAAAATTCAGTTTTAAATACCCCTTTGTAGCAGTTGTATGCAATAATAGAGCATGATGCGCATTCGTATAAGTTCTGTTATATCAATATTGCTGTGTATTATGCGTGTATGAATTTTGCAAAAATATTGTGCTGTAGGATATGTATGTCAGAATTTATAATTAACTTTGTGGGATTTAGATAGTATTGCCTTATTTGTAGGGCCGTAGACAAAGAAAATGATTATGGAGACAAAACACATACATATCAAGGATTATAATTATGCGTTGCCGGACGAGCGTATCGCTAAGTTCCCGTTGGCGCAGCGCGACAGAAGCAAGCTGTTGCTGTATAAGCATGGCGAAGTGTCGGAAGACACGTTCTGCAACATAGCTAATCATCTGCCCGAGGGTGCTTTGATGGTTTTCAACAATACCCGTGTTATTCAGGCGCGTATGCACTTCCGAAAGGCTACGGGAGCGCTGATTGAGGTGTTCCTGCTTGAGCCTTATACTCCGGCTGACTACGAGCAGATGTTCCAGACGCGAGGCGAATGCGAATGGCTGTGCATGATTGGCAATCTGAAGAAGTGGAAGGGTGAGGTGCTTCAGCGCACATTCGATGTGAACGGCGAGTCGGTGACGCTCAAGGCCGAGCGTCTTGAAGACGTGGGCAAGAGCTATAGAGTGCGCTTCGTGTGGGACAACGCGGAGGTGTCGCTTGCAGAGCTGTTGGACGCTGTGGGCGAGTTACCTATTCCGCCGTACTTGAACCGCGAGACGCAGGAGAGCGACAAGACGACGTATCAGACCGTTTACTCAAAGGTGAAGGGTTCGGTGGCAGCTCCAACGGCAGGTCTGCATTTCACACCAGAGGTATTGGCGGCAATCGACCGTCGAGGCATCGACCGTGAGGAACTGACACTGCACGTTGGTGCTGGTACGTTCAAGCCGGTGAAGTCGGAGGAAATTCAGGACCACGAGATGCATACCGAGTATGTGTGTGTGCATAGAGAGACGCTTGAGAAGCTGATAAAGCATGGAGCGGAGGCGATAGCTGTGGGCACGACGAGTGTGCGCACACTGGAGAGTCTCTACTATATGGGCGTGAAGCTGGAGCAGAACATGGACCTCTCGGAGGAAGAGCTGCACGTGAATCAGTGGGAACCGTACGAGAATGAGGCTGCGCAGGGCGTGACGCCGATGAAGGCTTTGGAGAACATCATGACTTATTTGGACAAACACGGATTGAGTGCTCTGCACTCGAGCACGCAGATTATCATTGCGCCAGGATATGAGTATAAAATCGTGAAGATGTTGGTGACGAACTTCCATCAGCCACAGAGCACGCTTCTGCTGTTGGTGAGCGCGTTCCTGCATGGCGACTGGCATAAGGTGTATGACTATGCGCTGGCACACGATTTCAGATTCTTGAGCTATGGTGACAGTTCGTTGCTGATACCTTAGTTAAGAGTAAAAAAGTAAAAGAGTAAAAAAGTAAAAGAGTAAAAAAGTAAAAGAGTAAAAAAGTAAAAAGGCTTTTTAAGAGTAAAAAAAGTAAAGCAAGAATATGAAGATAGGAGATAAAGTACAATTCCTTAGTGATATCGGCGGCGGACGCATTGCCGGTTTTCAAGGTAAAGATATAGCACTGGTGGAGGACGAGGACGGTTTCCAGATTCCGACACCGGTGACAGACCTCGTGGTGATGAGCAGCAGCGACGACTACTCTATATCGAAGTCTATACAGAAGAAGAGTGGGGCGGAGGAGCCGACGACTGCCGACCCGGATACATTCAACATGTCGGTGAAGGCGAAAATCAACCAGATGGACGAGGACGTGCTGGAGGACGAAGATGAATATGACGCTGCGGACAGAGAAATCACGTACAAGGCGAAGGTGGAAGAGCGCAAGGGCGGCAACGTGCTGAACGTTTACTATGCGTTCGTGCCTGAGGATGTGCAAAACTTCTCTAAGACCAGTTTCGCCTGCTACCTTGTGAACGATAGCAACTACTACGTACATTATTTGTACATGAGCGTAGAGGGCGGCACATACACGTTGCGTGGCGAAGGAGAATTGGAGCCGAACACGAAGATGTACGTGGAGAGTTTCGCTCTTGAAGACTTGAACGAGATAGACCGCGTGCGCTTCCAGCTGCTTTCGTTCAAGCGCGATAAGGAGTTCGTGGCTAAGCCGGTATGCGATGTGCAGTTCCGCATCGACAAGGTGAAGTTCTACAAGTTGCACACGTTCCAGAAGAACGACTTCTTTGAGACTCCGGCATTGCTGTACCCCGTTGTCAAGAACGACGGCGTGGCACAGCTGAAGCCCGTTGATGCCGAAAAGTTGATATACGTTGACGATAAGAAGGACGAGAAGAACCCCGAGAACAAGGGTGGAGAGGCAATGAAGAGTGCTATGGAGAAGTTGAAGAACAGCAGTCTGAACACTTCTTCGCCACATCGTAGCAACCGCACCAACAACGACGATATACTTGTTGTAGACCTTCATGCCGACGAACTTTTGGAGACAACGGTAGGCATGGGTTCGGCAGATATTCTCAATTACCAGCTCGACTACTTCCGCCGCACCCTTGAGGAGAACAAGCACAACAAGGGCAAGCGCATCGTATTCATTCATGGTAAGGGCGAGGGTGTGTTGCGTCATGCTCTCGTTAACGAACTCAGATACAGATATAAGAGTTACAGATACCAGGACGCTTCGTTCCAGGAATACGGATATGGAGCAACGCAGGTAACGATACGATAAAAGTAAAAGAGTAAAAAAGTAAAAAGTAGGAGGTATGGGCATCTTGCCCATATCACGCAGCCACAAAACTTTTAAAAGTAAAAGAGTAGAAAGGTAGGCTTTTATGAATTACGGATATATAACTGTTGCTTCGGCGATACCTCAGGTGAGAGTTGCTGATGTAGACTATAATGTAGAGCAGATAAAACGTCTCGTTATTGATGCAAACAAACGAGGCGTAGAAATATTGGTGTTCCCAGAACTGTCGGTGACTGGCTACTCTTGTCAGGACCTCTTTGCACAACAGGCTTTACTTGATCGTGTGGAGAAGAAGATTGCTGACCTGCTTGAGGCTACAAAGCAATGCGACGTGATAAGCGTTATTGGTGCTCCGGTATGCATTGGTGGCGGCGTGTACAACTGCGCTGTGGTATGTCAGCACGGCAAGGTGCTGGGCATTGTGCCGAAGCGCTTTCTGCCCAATTACGGCGAGTTCTACGAGAAGCGATGGTTCGCCTCGTCTGACGACATTACTGAGTCGGTTGTGCTTGACTATGCCGGCAGTTGGGTGAGCGTGAGTGGCGAGGCAACGTTGTTCAAGACGGCACGCGGCGTGAAGTTCGGCATAGAACTTTGCGAAGATGTATGGTCGCCATTGCCCCCGTCGAACGACCTCGTGTTGTCGGGAGCCGACATCATACTTAACCTCTCGGCATCCGATGACCTCATCGGCAAGAACGCCTATCTGAAGAGCCTGCTTGCGCAGCAGAGTGCCCGACTGATTTGCGGCTACGTATATAGTTCGTGCGGCTTCGGCGAGAGTACGCAGGATGTGGTCTACGGTGGCAACGCGTTCGTATACGAGAACGGCGCATTGGTGGCAGAGTCGGAGCGCTTCTCGTTGGAAGAACAGCTTGTGGTGAGCCAGATAGACGTTGACAAACTTCGCGCTGAGCGCAGAAGAAACACCTCGTTCGTACACGCCCAGCGCGGACATACAGCCAGAGTGCTCGACGCAGACAAAACGGAAGAAAAAAGATTTGAGCTGCTTCGCCATGTTGATGCGCATCCGTTCATACCAGAGAACGACGATATGTACGCTTCGTGCGACGAGATATTCAGTATTCAGGTGTGCGGTTTGGCAAAGCGTCTGGTACACACCCATTGCAAGTGCGCCGTGATAGGCATTAGTGGTGGTCTTGACTCAACGCTTGCCCTGCTCGTCTGCGTGAAGACATTCGATAAGTTAGGCTACGACCGCAAGGGCATTGTTGGCGTTACGATGCCGGGCTTCGGCACAACCGACCGCACATACAACAACGCCATGACCCTTATGAAAGGCTTGGGCATCACTATACGTGAGATAAACATACGCAAGAGCGTGATGCAGCACTTCGAGGATATCGGTCACGATATAAACGTACACGACGTGACATACGAGAACGGACAAGCACGCGAACGCACGCAGATACTCATGGATCTCAGCAACGAGTTGGGCGGCATGGTTATCGGTACGGGCGACTTGAGCGAGCTGGCACTCGGATGGGCTACATACAACGGCGACCACATGTCGATGTACGGCGTGAACGCGAGCATACCGAAGACCCTCATACGCTATCTCGTGAGCCATGTGGCAGAGAACAGCGTAGACGAGCAGTCGAGAACAACCCTGCTCGACATCATTGATACGCCTATCTCGCCTGAGCTGATTCCTGCCGACGAACATGGCAACATAAAGCAGAAGACAGAAGACTTGGTAGGACCATACGAGTTGCATGACTTCTTCATCTACAATTTCATGCGTTTCGGTTTCAGTCCGGCAAAGATATATATGCTTGCACGCCATGCGTTCAGCAAAGACCTCTATTCAGACGAAGTTATAAAGCATTGGCTGAAGACCTTCGTAAGACGATTCTTCAACCAGCAGTTCAAACGCTCATGCCTGCCCGACGGTCCGAAGGTGGGTAGCGTAAGTCTGAGTCCGCGTGGCGACTGGCGTATGCCAACCGACGCATCAAGCGCGCTTTGGCTGGCAGAATGTGAAAACCTCTAAACAGAAACAATGACAGAACAATTCAGATATACCGATGAGCGGTTTGCTGACATACAGATGCTGCGCTACCGTCTCGATGGTTTCGAGGCGCTTACCCTGCGTCAGAAGCTATACATATACTACCTCGCCAAGGCAACGCTCTGCGGACGCGATATAACAACCGACCAGTTCGGACGCTACAATCTGCGCATACGCAAAGTGCTTGAGACAATATACAAATGTTACGAGGGTGACCGCACAACGGCGGAGTACAAGGCGCTGGAGACGTATCTCAAGCGCGTGTGGTTCTCGAACGGCATACACCACCACTACGGCTGCGAGAAGTTCGTGCCCGACTTCACGGAAGAATACTTCAGATGGGTAGTGGAGAGTTGCGGTTGTGAAGACGAGCACATCGACGAACTTTGCAAGGTGATATTCGACCCGACGGTTCTGCCAAAGCGCGTGAACCAGAAAGCCGGTGACGATCTTGTCCAAACATCTGCATGCAACTACTACGACGGAGTGACGCAGCAGGAAGCGGAAGACTTCTACGACGCTATGCGCGACGAGAACGACCCGACGCCAATATCCTACGGACTGAACTCAACGCTTTGCAAGACAGCCGACGGCATACTGAAGGAAGATGTGTGGCACGAAGGCGGACTCTATGGCGTAGCAATAAAGCACATCACTTACTGGCTCGAGAAGGCGGCAGAAGTGGCAGAGAACGAGCTACAGGCGAAGATAATCGGTATGCTCGTAGAATACTACAGAACAGGCGACCTCAGTAAGTTTGATGCCTATTCGATAGAATGGTTGAAAGAGCACGAAGGACGCATCGACTTTATCAACGGCTTCATTGAGGTGTATGGCGACCCGCTTGGTATAAAGGCATCGTGGGAAGGTATCGTAACGTACAAAGACCTGGTGGCAACTCAGCGCACGCAGACAATCAGCAAGAATGCGCAATGGTTTGAAGACCACTCGCCGGTAGACCCCCGCTTCCGCAAACCGCAGGTGGTGGGTGTGACGGCAAACGTAGTATGCTCGGCTATGCTCGGCGGCGACGAATATCCTTCTACAGCGATAGGCATCAATCTGCCCAATGCCGACTGGATAAGAGCACGTTACGGATCGAAGAGCATAACGATAGGCAATCTGACACATGCATACAACCAGGCTGCGAAGGGCAATGGATTTCTGCAGGAGTTTGTGGCTGACGAAAATACACGCGCTATGGTAGAGAGATACGGTGACGTGTGCGATGATCTGCACACCGACCTGCACGAATGTCTCGGACATGGTTCAGGACAGTTGCTCGCAGGAGTGTCGGCAGACGCACTCGGTTCGTACGGCAGCACGATAGAAGAAGCACGCGCCGATCTGTTCGGCTTGTACTATATAGCCGACGCAAAGCTCGTTGAACTCGGTCTTGTGCCCGACGCAGAAGCATACAAGTCGCAGTATTACACATACATGATGAACGGTCTGCTGACTCAGCTCACACGCATTCAGCCCGGAAACGAGATAGAAGAAGCACACATGCGCAACAGGGCACTCATAGCCCGTTGGACGCTGGAGCACTATCCGTCGGCAGTAAGACTCGTGAAGCACGATGAGAAGACCTACGTGGAGGTGAACGATTATGAGTTGTTGCGCGAGGCGTTCGCTAAGTTGCTCGCAGAGATACAGCGCATAAAGAGCGAAGGTGACTTCGAGGCGGCAAAGCAACTCGTAGAGCGCTACGCAATACATGTAGAGCCGAAGCTGCACGAAGAACTTCTTGCACGCTACAAGTCGCTCGGCATAGCACCGTACAAGGGCTTCCTGAACCCGAAGATGGAGATTGTGAGCGACAGCGAAGGCAACGCTAAAGATGTGCGTCTCGACTATACGGAGGCTTATGACGAGCAGATGCTGCGCTACTCAAACGAGTATGGCTTTCTGTAGATATATAATAATGTGAGAATATGGAAACAACCGAACAGGTAAAACAGATAAAGCGATCTTTCCGTCTGTATATGAATGGTGTAACGTCGACATCAATGCGACAGAAAGGCCTCGACTATAAGATAAATTGGGGAGTGTCGCAGATGGACTTGCGACATATGGCTGAGCAGTATGGCAAGGACAAGGCTCTTGCTGCGGCTCTGTGGCAGGAGAATATACGCGAGTGCAAGATACTGGCAACACTCATAATGCCCACAGACGACTTCACGGCAAGTGAGGCAATGGAGTGGACTGCTACTTTGTTGACAGTAGAGATGGCTGAGATGGTGGTATTCAACCTCTTCCAACACATGAATGAGGCAGAAAAACTCTCACTCATGCTATTCGAAAACGACGATAAGTTAGTGCGCATATGTGCGTACAATCTTGTATGTCGTCTTTTGAAACGCAATAATGAATGTGCGTCGCAACTATATGCTACTTTGTTCGAAAAAGCTGCTATTGACCTTAAAAGTGCCGACCGTCAGTTGCTTCATCCACTCGTCAATTGTCTCGATTATGTTTCGTCAACTGATAGAGAACAGTCTAAAGAGGCTATACAATTGTTGAAAGCTGCTGGATTTGACGCTTTTTAGTGTTTCTTTTTGGTCACTTTCGCAAAATAATGTAACTTTGCATACTGATGAAAAATGATAAAAAGGTGGCAGCACGCGCCGCACTGACCAAATACATAGAAGAGAACAATTGTAGGAAGACTACAGAGCGTTTTGCGCTCCTTGATGCTATGTACGATATCGATGGACTTTTCACTATTGAAGAGCTTGCAGAGCGAATGGCGGTGCAGAACTTCCACGTCAGTAGAGCAACGCTGTACAATTCGCTCAATCTGTTTGTGAAGTTATGTCTTGTTGTAAAGCATCGCTTTCAAACAGAGACAAAGTACGAAGCGTGTTGCGATACTTCCAATCATTGCTATCAGACATGCACCATTTGTGGCAAGGTTACAGAGGTTGATTTGCCAGAAATAACAAAGGTGCTTTATAATGTGCGCTTGAAGCGTTTTCGCAGAGAGTACTACTCTTTGTATTTCTATGGTGTATGTCAAACGTGTCAGGCTCGCAGTAAACGTAAGAAGAACTTAAAAGGAACGAAGAAATCAAATATTGATAAAAATGAATAAAGGTAAAGTTGATGTCCTGCTCGGATTGCAGTGGGGCGATGAAGGCAAGGGTAAGGTAGTAGACGTGCTGACCCCTAAGTATGATATTATCGCACGTTTCCAGGGTGGTCCAAACGCTGGTCATACCCTTGAGTTTGAAGGTCAGAAGTATGTCCTCCGTAGCATCCCGTCAGGCATCTTTCAGGGTGGCAAGGTGAACATAATTGGCAATGGCGTTGTTCTTGCTCCCGACCTTTTTATGAATGAGGCAAAGGACTTGGAGAAGAGTGGTCACGATTTGAAGGGTCGTCTGCATATCTCTAAGAAAGCTCACCTTATCATGCCAACACACCGCGTACTCGATGCTGCTATCGAGGCTTCAAAGGGTAAGAACAAGGTAGGCACAACTGGTAAGGGTATCGGTCCTACTTATACAGATAAAGTTTCGCGCAATGGTCTGCGTGTGGGTGATATTCTCGACAACTTTCAGGAGAAGTATGAGGCGCATAAAGCTGCTCATCTCAAACAGATTGCAGCACTCGGTTACACCGACTTCGACATTACAGAGGTTGAGAAGGTATGGATGGAAGGCGTTGAATATCTTAAGCAGTTCCAGATTGTGGATAGCGAGCACGAGATAAACAAGATTTTGCGTTCGGGTAAGGATATTCTTTGCGAGGGTGCTCAGGGCACAATGCTCGATGTTGACTTCGGTTCTTATCCGTTTGTTACTTCTTCTAATACCATCTGCGCAGGTGCTTGCATCGGCTTGGGCATTGGTCCGAACCGCATTGGCAATGTATATGGTATAATGAAGGCTTACTGTACACGTGTTGGTGCAGGTCCATTCCCAACAGAACTCTTCGACGAGACAGGTGCAAAGATACGCGACCTCGGACATGAGTATGGTGCTGTTACTGGTCGTGAGCGTCGTTGTGGTTGGTGCGACCTCGTTCAGCTGAAGTATTCTATCATGATTAACGGCGTAACAGAACTCATTATGATGAAGAGCGACGTTCTAGATGGTTTCCCCGTAGTGAAGGCTTGCGTGGCATACGAGCTGCCTGACGGCACACAGACCACCGACTTGCCTTACGAACTCTACGATGCTAAGCCAGTGTACAAGGAGTTTAAGGGCTGGAATACGGATATGACAAAGTTTACATCTGAGGATCAGTTCCCGCAGGAGTTCAACGATTACGTTAAGTTCCTTGAGGAGTATCTTGAAACTCCTATCCGTATCATCTCTATCGGTCCGGACCGCGCACAGACAATCGTAAGAAAGTAAATAACAGAACTAAAGAAGTTAAAGTGGCAACCTTTGCTTTAACTTCTTTAGCTTTTTTTAAATTCCATAACTTAAAAGTACTAATGGCAAAACCAAGTATACCAAAGGGTACACGCGACTTCTCGCCAGTTGAGATGGCAAAGCGCAACTATATATTCGACACAATTCGTAGTGTTTACGCTCTTTATGGCTTCCAGCAGATAGAGACTCCAGCAATGGAGACATTGCAGACTCTCATGGGCAAGTATGGTGAAGAGGGTGATAAACTTCTCTTCAAGGTTCTTAATTCGGGCGACTGTCTCGCGAAGATTGATGACGAGGAGCTGCTCGGTCGCAACTCGCTGCATCTTGCTTCGAAACTTTGTGAGAAAGGATTGCGCTACGACCTTACTGTGCCGTTTGCGCGTTACGTCGTTCAGCACCGCGAAGATATCCAACTTCCGTTTAAGCGCTATCAGATTCAGCCTGTATGGCGTGCCGATCGTCCGCAGAAGGGTCGCTATCGCGAGTTCTATCAGTGTGACGCCGACGTCGTAGGTTCCGACTCGCTGCTCAACGAGGTAGAGCTGATGCAGATTGTAGACACCGTGTTTACAAAGTTCGGCATCCGTGTGGCTATCAAGATTAACAATCGTAAGATTCTTACTGGTATTGCCGAGGTGATAGGCGAGGCAGAGAAGATTGTTGACATTACTGTGGCTATCGACAAGCTCGACAAGATTGGCATCGACAATGTGAACGAGGAGCTTCGTCGTGTAGGCATCTCTGAGGAAGCCATCGAGAAGCTGCAGCCAATCATCGCCCTTGTCGGTACCAACGATGAGAAACTTGCTACTATTGCAGAGGTTCTCGCTGGTTCTGAGGTTGGTTTGAAGGGCGTTGAGGAAACACGTTTTATCCTCGACACGCTGAAGACTTGTGGTTTGCACAACCAGATAGACCTCGACCTCACACTTGCACGCGGTCTGAACTACTATACTGGTGCTATTTTTGAGGTTAAGTCTCTCGACTATGCTATTGGTTCAATCACAGGTGGTGGTCGCTACGACAATCTTACAGGTATCTTTGGACTGCCAGGACTTAGTGGTGTAGGCATATCGTTCGGAGCAGACCGCATCTATGATGTGCTTGGCGGTCTCAATCTCTATCCAAAGGAAGCCGTGAACGGAACGCAGCTTCTCTTCATCAACTTCGGTGAGAAGGAGAGTGCATATTGTTTACCTGTTCTGCGCCAGTGTCGCGAGGCTGGTATCCGCACAGAGATTTATCCGGATAGCGTAAAGATGAAGAAGCAGATGGCATATGCTAATGCAAAGCAAGTGCCGTTTGTGGCTCTTGCTGGTGAGTCGGAGATTGCTGAGTGCAAACTCACATTGAAAAATATGACCACTGGCGAGCAGACTCTCGTAACACCTGAGGAACTGATTACTACAGTGAAGGCGTAATACGAGTATACCTCTTTGCACTACTTAAATAATTTACTAAAACATTAGATTTCAACAAGTGTATATAGGAATAGCAGGAAATATTGGTTCTGGTAAGACAACACTGACAGAAATGCTTGCCAAGCATTACCAATGGGAACCGCGGTATGAGTCTGTAGTGAACAATCCATACATGGACGATTACTACAAAGACCTGCAGCGATGGTCGTTTGCTATGGAGGTGTTTTTCCTGAAGGAACGCTTCAAGGATGTTCTCGAATTCTCACAATCGAAGAACATTGTTATTCAAGATCGCACGCTTCAAGAAGGGGTATTTGTGTTCACGGCTAACAACTACTTGCAAGGCAATATGTCCGACCGCGACTTTGAGACATATATGGAACTCTATGAGATTATGGTGGAGAAGGTGAAACTGCCAAACCTTATGATATATCTTCGAGCTTCAGTCCCTCATCTGGTGGAGAATATCCAGAAGCGAGGACGTGAGTGTGAGCAGAAGATTCCCATCGAGTATCTGCAGGGACTCAACGATCGCTACGACGACTTTATCCTTAACAAGTACAAAGGGAAAGTCCTCGTTGTCGATGTCGACAAACTCGACTATAAAACACGCCCGGAAGATTTCCAATTCATTACAGATAAGATTGACACAGTCTTTCCTTTCTCTCTTACCAATTCTAAAAAATAGGAACAACGATGCACATAGCAGTAGCCGGAAACATCGGCAGTGGCAAGACCACACTGACCAAGATGTTGGCAAAAAGATACAACTGGTCACCTCGTTTCGAGCCCGTAGAACATAATCCCTACCTCGACGATTTCTATCGTGATATGTCGCGGTGGTCGTTCAACCTGCAGATATACTTTCTCAACAAACGCTTTAAAGAGGTGGTCGAGATAAACCAAAGTGATAAGGATATAATACAGGACCGCACCATTTTCGAAGATGCTTGTATCTTTGCGCCGAACCTTCATGGACAAGGATACATGTCCGATCGAGACTTCAACAACTATTCAGACCTCTTCGACACAATGATGACCCTCGTTAAACTCCCCGATCTCATGATTTACATCCGTTCTACGGTGCCTAATCTCATCAATCAGATTGGTAAGCGCGGACGTGAATGCGAGCAGACAATCCGCATCGATTACCTTACTGGATTGAACGAGCGCTACGAGCAGTGGATTAAAGGATATAAAGGTAACCTCATCATTGTTGATGGCGACACCATGAAGTTCGAATCGGATACAGAAGCCTTCCGCAGCATTACAGACAAGATTGATGCAATGCTCTTCGGACTTTTTAAATAGTCTTATACATTAGTGTCCTGAATTTAACGGGACACTAATGGTTATAAATATAAACCTATAGTATTAGTTCTGTTGGCTGGGAAACAGGAACAAGGACAAAAAGTTACTTTTGCCAGATAAAATAGTCGTTTTTGTTGTGTCATGTTATTAAAAAAACTTAACTTTGCAGTCGATTTAGAATAACATTTAGGTTTAAAGGTTTTCAGGTATTATGATGATTAGACAGTTGGCAATTCTTTTCGGTTGCCTTGCCTTGGGTGAACTTGTCATCTATCTCACCCACATTCCGCTTCCGTCAAGTATTCTCGGAATGTTGCTTTTGACTTTGCTTTTGAAGTTGAAGGTGATACGACTTGAGTGGGTGCGCAGTATTTCAGACTTCCTCGTTGGTAATATCGGTTTCTTCTTCGTTCCGCCAGGAGTTGCCATCATGCTCTATTTTGATATTATTAAGGCGCAGCTTCTGCCAATAGTTGTGTCTACGGTGGTGTCAACCATACTTGTGTTGGCTGTTACGGGTTGGGTACATCAGTTTTACGGTAAAGCAAAAGACAAATTGAAAGGATAGGGATATGGAATATTTCTCAAACGAGTTTTTTCTCATAGCACTCACGTTTGGCACATATTTTTTCGGTAAGCTACTGCGTCGTTGGACGGGTTGGGTGGTGATGAACCCTATACTCGTGTCGATATGCTGTCTTATAGTGTTTCTGAAGGTAACGGGCGTGAGTTATGAAACGTACAATCAGAGTGGAAAAATGATTGAATTCTGGCTGCGTCCGGCCGTTGTAGCACTCGGTGTGCCGCTCTATATGCAGCTTTCCACGATAAAAAAACAACTCACGCCGATACTTCTTTGTGAGTTTATCGGATGCGTAGTAGGTATCGTGTCTGTAGTGTACATCGCTAAAGCGATGGGAGCGTCGCGCGAAGTGATACTCTCGCTTGCATCGAAGTCGGTAACTACGCCGATTGCAATGGAGGTGACAAAGAGTATAGGTGGTATTCCTCCGCTTACGGCAGCTGTAGTGGTTTGTGTTGGTTTGATGTGTGCCGTGTGTGGCTATCGCACGATGGGTTTTGCGCGTGTGAAATCGCCTGTAGCGCAAGGCTTATCTATGGGAACGGCAGCTCATGCTGTGGGTACGGCTACGGCGATGGAGAAGAGTCCTGTACACGGAGCATACGCCAGTCTCGGACTGACGCTTAATGGCATCCTTACATCGTTGCTCACGCCGTCTATAATCCCATTGCTGGGCGTGTAGGCCGCTTGCGAATTATAAAAGTAGAAAGTGTAAAATGTAAGAAGGGCGTGTCAAAAGCCAATAATCATAGGCTGCGAGCATCCGCGTCGACCGTTACGAGCATCCGCATCGGCCGTTACGAGCATCCGCATCGGCCGTTACGAGCATCCGCATCGACCGTTACGAGCATCCGCATCGACCGTTACGAGTATCCGCATCGACCGTTACGTATGATGCTCAAGGTCATTTAGGCACACTCTTCTTGTTCTTTTGTCTGTTGCTGTCGGGTTATTCGTGATGGTAGCTCTCGCCCTTTATGATAGTGCAGGCGCGATATAGTTGCTCGGTGAATATCAGTCGCACCATTTGATGAGAGAATGTCATTCGTGAGAGTGAAATCATTTCGTCCGAACGTTTATACACGGCATCGGAAAAACCATATGGTCCGCCGATGACGAAGATAAGTCGGCGGGCTGTCTGCAGCTTCTTCTGGAGCCATGCACCAATCTCCATACTTGTGCGCTCAACTCCGTGCTCGTCGAGCAAAACAACCGTATCAGACGGCTGTATGAGTCGCAGAATATGTTCGCCTTCAGCTTGCTTCTGCTGGTCCTCGCTGAGGTTCTTCGTGTTCTTCAGAGCAGGGATGGTGGTTATGTTGAAAGGCATATAGTGCGAGATGCGCTCCGTGTAGTCCTTAATGCCGTTTATGTAGAGTTTGTCGTTGGTCTTGCCGACAAGTATCAGCTCAGTCTTCATACTCCTCTTTTCTCTTGGGGTTCATAGGAAACCAGCCCTTCTTCACGCGTTGCTTCTGCTCGAACAACTCGCCTATGCTCCACAGGCAAGAGGCTCCAAATACGCCGAGGATAGAAGATGTTATGACGTTGGCTGTGAGCATCGATCCTACGATGAATGCAATGCCTGCAAGAAGGAAAACCCACCAAAGGCGGATGCCGAAATAGTATTCTACTTTAATTACGATAGGGTGGAACAGTCCGATAATCATGAACGTGCTGATAGCTATCGAAAGTCCGATAAAATGTATATTCTCCATATTAATTATACGTGTTTTGATGCAAAATTATAAAAAATATTGAAGATGTGCGTGTTGTATGACAAAAAAAGCACCAAAAATATTTTGCAGGTCGGCTAAAAATAGGTAACTTTGCACCCGCTTAAAAGAATTAGCTTATCAAAAATAGTTTAATGAAGAATGACAAAATGAAAAACCAGTACCGCGTGAATGAGCAAATTCGCGTTCGGGAAGTACGTGTAGTAAGTGAAGGTGGTTCAACCGTTATGGCAACTCGCAGTGCTCTTGAAATGGCACGCGAACAAGGCGTAGATCTCGTGGAGATTTCTCCTAACGCGCAACCTCCTGTTTGTCGACTCATTGACTATAGCAAGTTCCTCTATCAGCAGAAGAAACATGCGAAAGAGATGAAAGCTAAGCAGGCTAAGGTTGAAATCAAGGAGATTCGTTTCGGACCGCAGACTGATGAACACGACTACAACTTTAAGTTGAAGCACGCACAGGAGTTCCTTTCAGAAGGTAATAAGGTTCGTGCTTACGTTTTCTTCCGCGGTCGTTCAATCCTCTTTAAAGAGCAGGGTGAGGTGCTTTTGTTGCGCTTTGCTAACGATCTTGAGGAATATGCAAAGGTTGAACAGCTTCCGAAGCTCGATGGAAAGAAGATGTTCCTTTATCTCGCACCAAAGAAAGCTGGTGTTGTAAAAAAGAGTCAGCAAAAGATGGATCGCGAGAAGCGTGAGGCTGAAGCTCGCTCTGCAAAGGAAACGGAGGACGGAGTAGAGAAGATGCCGACAAACGGCGGACTTCTTGCTAACGCTAAAGTAAGTGCAGAGGCTCTCAAAGCTCTCACAGGCGAGGAATAAGCAAACAGAGACAACATGATAAATGTGCGTAACGCCTTGGTATATGCGTTGCCACATATAATAAATAACAATTTAAAATTAACAAAAATGCCAAAAGTAAAGACTAACTCCGGTGCAAAGAAGAGATTCCGCTTTACCGGTACAGGTAAGATTAAGCGTCATCACGCTTATCACAGTCACATTCTGACTAAGAAGACAAAGAAGCAGAAGAGAAATCTGGTTCATCAGACAATCGTAGACAACAGCAACCTTAAGCAGGTTCGTGATTTGCTCTGCCTCCGTTAATTTTATTAGTCAAAACATTTAAAGGAAAGAAAAAACTATGCCAAGATCAGTCAATCATGTTGCTTCAAAAGCAAAGAGAACAAGAATCCTGAAGCTCACCAAGGGTTACTATGGTGCAAGAAAGAATGTTTGGACAGTAGCGAAGAACACTTGGGAAAAGGGTCTCACATACGCATACCGCGATCGTCGTAACAAGAAGCGCACATTCCGTGCATTGTGGATTCAGCGTATCAACGCTGCTGCTCGTCTTGAGAACATGAGCTACTCTACACTTATGGGTGCTCTTCACAAGGCCGGTATCGAGATTAATCGCAAGGTACTCGCTGACCTCGCTGTTAACAACCCTGAGGCTTTCAAGGCTATCGTAGAGAAGGTAAAGTAAATCGAAACCTCATAGGTAAGATTTAATTATCTCAAAATATAATAAGGGTGACAATGTTTCGCACATTGTCACCCTTATTGCTTTTTCTTCATTTATGAAGAATGGGTTTCTGTATCTAACTTTGCTGCATTTCTTTAAGCAGCTGTTTTTGTCGTTCGCTGAGGTTTGTGGGCAGCTTCACGTTGTATGTGATGATGAGGTCACCCATAGTGCCGTCGCCTCGGTCGTATCCCTTTCCACGCAAGCGAACCTTCGTACCGTTTTGTGTTTCTGGCTTTACTTTCAATTTTATCTTTGAACCATTACCAAGTTGTATAATAACCTCGCCACCAAGTAGAGCGGTGTAGAGATCAATATTTACATTGGCATTCATTTCGCCCGTGTTCTGTCGTGTAGTGTTACGTGTTCTGCTATGTGTACGACCAGCCTTTGCACCGAACAAGTCCTGAAAGAAACTAGAGAAACCTTCTCCGCCATTGCCGAAACTTGAGAAGTCGAAGCCCTCGAACGGTGAACCGCCACCATTGCCATTCCAATATTGTTGTCCGCCTGCGCCACCGCCTTGTGCATAGGCATCTGCTTCGCGCCAACGTTCACCATACTGATCGTATTTCTTACGCTTTTCGGGGTCGGAAATTACATCATACGCTTCGTTTAGTGCCTGAAACTTTGCCTTCGCTTTTGGATCATTAGGGTGAAGATCGGGATGGAAGAGCTTAGCCCTTTTGCGATATGCCTCGCGCACTTGGTCTTGTGGAATGTTACGGTCTACGCCAAGTATTTTGTAGTAATCAATAAATGCCATAGTCTTTACCTCCAATTGTATATATGTTTGTTGTTATTGTTCATAAGTCAATATGCAAAATCTGTGCCTAATTTATTAGGCACAGATTTACTCATATGATTAGAACAAACTTCTGAATATGGTAGGGATAGGGGTAGAGAACTCCATTGGTTCGCCAGTCACAGGATGTGTGAAGCAGAGCATGTATGCATGTAGGCATAAGCGGTGCAATGGGTCGTCTCCGTTGCCATATTTCACATCTCCACAAACAGGATGCCCCATGTCGGCAGAATGTACACGTATCTGATTCTTGCGACCAGTCTCAAGCTTATACTCTACGAGTGAGTGTTCGGTAGTACGATTGAGTACCTGGAAATGTGTGACAGCATATTTGCCACCATTGTCAGTTGGTGACGAATAGGTTATGTATGCCTTGTTGTCCTTCAGCCAGTTGGCAATGGTACCATTTTCTTGCTCCATCTCGCCACTTACAACAGCTACATAACGGCGGTCGTAAACAATTTGGTGCCAGTTGTGCTCCAATATCTGTTCTGTATCAATGTCCTTAGCGTAGACCATAAGTCCGCTTGTGTCACGGTCGAGACGATGAACAACGTGAGCGCGGCACTTCTGGCGTGACTTCAGGAAGTAGTCGTCGAGCACCGACTTTACATTGAGTGAAGAATGGCCTGCTGCCATCGACAAAATGCCGATGTTCTTCTCTACAACAACAAGCCAACGGTCTTCATAGACAATCTTTACGTAGCGGCTCTTGAACTGGTTCTGCTTCTTGTGGCGGCTGATGCTAATCTTGTCGCCAGGCTTCAACTGGTAGTCGAACTGTGTTACCATTTTACCATTCACAGCAATGCCACGACCTTGCAGTGTAGCTTTTAGTTTTGAACGGCTCTCGTTTACATTATTGATGAGGTACTCCAGCAATTGTGCGTTGTCTTTTACTATAATAACCATGTTGTCGCCACCTTGAGTTTTGTATGTATTTTGTGTGTTGTGCATTTACTTTCTATTTGTATAGTTTCTATTATAATTTGATATATACGGCTTTAAAATGTCGTATTTGTGATTTATATATTGTTAAGAACAAATACTTTGCAATCAGCGAACTGTTGTTCCACTTCCGATTTATCTACAGGTTTTCTGAATATACCGAACAGACTACTACCACTACCGCTCATTTGTGCATAAACAGCTCCCATATTATACAGCTTTTCTTTGATGTTTGTTAATTCTGGATGATTGGGGAAAATACTTTCTTCAAAGTCGTTCGTCAATCGGTTGCGCCATGTTTCAATCGGTTGTGCAACTATTTCTCTACATGAAATGCTTGGCTTGTGAGGGCGTATGTGAGCAAATGCCTCTTTTGTTGATATTGCCAATGATGGTTTTACTACAACTATATAATAGCCTTTAAGGTTGTTTTCTGCAATATTAACCGGTAATAAAATCTCGCCAATTCCCTCAGCGTATGCAGGTTCTGCAGTGATGAAGAAAGCACAATCTGCTCCCAATTTGGCAGCGTATTTTTCCATATCCTCTCTGCCGAGTTTTAGTTTGTACATGTCGTTCAAGATTTTTACCATGAACGCAGCATCACTCGAACCTCCACCAAGTCCAGCTTCTGTTGGAATGTGTTTATACAGATGTGCATGAACTCGTGGTAGATTGAAATCGGTAGCAAGAAGATTGTATGCTCTTGTTATGAGATTGTCTTCCTCGTTGCAACATACACCGTTACCAGTCACTTTCAAATTACAATTAAGTGTTGACGGAAACGCCTTGTTCATATCCTGTACCTCCAAAGCATCGCAGAGTGGGATAGGAAAGAATACGGTTTCGAGGTTGTGGTAACCATCAGGGCGTTTCTCAGTGATATTGAGTCCGAGATTTATTTTTGCACAAGGAAAATTAATCATAATTTATAATTTAAATTGCATTATTCAATACCTTTATATACAGGTTCTATCATTGTTGAGACATTAACACCACAAAATTATAAATAATAATCCTAAATCATAAAATATTACGTGTTTTTTTCCCTCGTTTGAGAAAAAGTCCTTACATTTGTATGTGTTAAGCCAAGTCTAGAATTTAATTCTTAAAAACTACAATATTATGTTTTCTAACCAAGATTTAACCCAGATAGCACAGCGAGGTAATACACCTGAAGCTATCAAACATCAACTCACAGAGATAAAGGAAGGATTTCCGTTTTTAAAGATAGAAGCAGCTGCAGCTGTTGGTAATGGTATCTTATCGCTTGATTCTGCACAAGTAGAGAAGTACGTTAACGATTGGAGCGCTTATCTTAGCGACCAGCATACTATCGTGAAGTTCGTGCCGGCAAGTGGAGCAGCGAGCCGTATGTTCAAGAATCTCTTTTCTTTCCTTTCTGCTGATTATGATGAGCCGACAACAGATTTTGAGAAATACTTCTTTGACAATATAAAGAAGTTTGCTTTCAAGAAGGCTCTTTGTGCTAAATGTAAGGAGAACGAAGGCGAGTGTGTTTGTGATCTTATTAAGCACGGCAAGTATAAGGCTGTCGTAGCAAACCTGCTTGAGGCAAAGGGGTTGAACTATGGTCAGTTGCCGAAGGGTTTACTGCTGTTCCATCAGTATGAGGATGGTCTGCGCACACCGATGGAGGAACATCTTGTTGAAGCAGCATTGTATGCTTGTTCTGACGGTAAGGCGAACATCCACTTCACAGTCTCGCATGACCATCTCGAACTCTTCAAGAAGAAGGTGGCAGAGAGTCTGCCTTACATGGAGAAGAAGTTCAACGTTACGTTCAACGTTAGCTTCTCTGAGCAGAAGCCGAGTACAGACACAATAGCTGCAAATACAGACAATACTCCGTTCCGCAACGAAGACGGCACATTGCTATTCCGTCCAGGCGGTCATGGCGCACTCATCGAGAACCTCAACGAGATTGAGGCTGACGTTGTGTTCATCAAGAATATCGACAACGTTGTGCCGGACAGAATCAAGGACGAGACTGTTTTGTACAAGAAGCTTATTGCTGGCGTTCTTGTTGACACACAGAAGCAGGTGTTCGATTATCTGCGCGAACTCGAGGCTGGCGTGCCTTCTCGCGAGAAACTTGCAGAGATGCTGCGTTTCGTTGAGACAACATTGTGCTGCAAGAAGGCTGGCGCTGCAGAACTAACAGATGCCGAATTGGCTGAATACCTCAAGATAAAGTTTAATAGACCTATTCGCGTTTGTGGTGTAGTTAAGAATGTTGGTGAGCCTGGTGGCGGCCCGTTCCTCTGCTACAATAGTGACGGTACTGTTAGTCCACAGATCCTTGAGTCGAGCCAGATTGATACGAACAATGAGGAGTATGTACGTATGTTCAAAGAAGGCACTCACTTCAATCCTGTTGATCTTGTTTGTGCGACAAAGGACTATAAGGGCAATCGTTTCAATCTGCCAGGGTACGTTGACAAGAAGACTGGTTTTATCTCTTCGAAGAGCAAGAATGGCAAGGAGTTGAAGGCTCTCGAACTTCCAGGTCTTTGGAATGGTGCGATGAGCGATTGGAGCACCATCTTTGTAGAAGTGCCAATCGGAACATTTAATCCAGTGAAGACCGTTAACGATTTACTGCGTGAGCAGCATCAATAAGCAATGTGCCACGATTGATGCGTACGTGCGTATCGGTCGTGGCGTATTATGAAATGCGCTCTGTTTCTGTTGGAGTCTGCTTCATCAAATTTAAATTTAATCATAATTATTAGATGAATATCAATTTAAGGATATTAAATTATTTGTTTGTGCTTGTTTGCCTGATTGCAGAAACAAGTGTGTCTGTGCGTGCAGAGAAACGTACGTTTACTCGCATCAATAGTATTTCGGAGTTGGAAAGTGTTGAAGGTTTCATTGTCGTTAATGAGTATTATAAGCGTGCTCTTTCGGAATGGGACGGAACAACGGGTTTTCATTCTGTAGGTGTAAATTTAGACAAAGGAATTGTAACGGTAGGTGATAAGGTTACAACTCTTAAGGTTGAAAAACATGGTAATTACTATTATTTGAGAACTGCAGATGGTCTATATTTGTCAAATGCGTCAACGTCAAAAGGTGATACACATGCTTGTACATTGAAGGACGTACCAGATGAAACTTCCAAAGTTGAAATAACATTTTTTGCAGACCATGTTAATGTCTTTTTTGGAAAGAGTGTAGAAAGATCTCTTCTTTATAATGATAGTTATAAATTCTTTACTTGCTATGATTCAATGTACCATGTTCAAGGTGTCCGAAATATATCATTATACAGAAGTACTGGTAAAGTAGTTCCTCCTAATCCTCCTGAACCTCCAACTTTACAACCAACTTCAGTCAAATTTAGCTCAACATCCTTGACTATACTCAAAGACAAGGAATATACTTTACCTACAGCAATGGTTTTGCTTGATAATGGTGATGAACTTACTGGTGCACAGCTTGCATACTCAAGTAGTGATGAGAATGTTGCATCTGTAGCTGCGTCAACAGGAAAAGTGACGCTAAAAGATTTTGGTACGACAACTATAACTGCTAAGTATGCAGGTTCTGATATGTATAAAGGATCAGAAGGCTCCTATACCTTGATATATCAAGACAGATTAAGTAATCCTACAATTGTATTCTCGGCTCATGATGGAGCCTTTGCAGCAGTTACCACTAAAGAAGCAGATAAAACTGATGATGTTTGGAAAAGCTATCAGTTTATTTCAAGTAATGGGGATGCTTATCCTTTTAGACTTAAAACATGTTATAGGAATAGTCATGATTTCTTAACAAATCTACCAGGCGGAGCAGACTTTCTTGAAGCACCAATTTTTAATGCAGACAAAGGTTTTATTGTTAGAGTGACCTTTGATCAAACGAGTACAGAACAATGGCCGACTATAGCTGGTATAAATAACACAGTATATACAAAAAATGGTGAAGGAGAGGTCAAGGGCACAAGGGAGTACGAATTTACAGAACGTATTGAGGGGGCTAAACCTTTCCGTCTCAGAGCTGCACATCTTTGTTATATTAAGAAAATAGAGATATTTATCAGTTTAATTCCACCTCTTGATATTGATGAGAAGGATACAAAGACTGTTGAGACACTGAAGCAGAACGATGACAAGGTAGTACAATTCAAGTTAAATAGACGTTTTGTCAATGATGGAAAGTGGTACACGATATGTCTGCCTTTTAATATCAGTCAGCAACAATTAGCAAAGGCATTCGGGGTTGACTATGTAGACTTGCGAACATTCGATCACATGGAGGGAACAACAATGTTCTTTAAGACAGAAGAGAATATTAAGGCAGGTGTACCATATCTTATAAAACCTAATACGGATATAGACGGAATAGTGTTTGATGACGTTAAAATAGCTATGAAGACTAATCCTACACTGCAGGTAGGTAAGGATGGATATTATATGCAAGGCGTGTACGAGCCTACCGACTTGTACATTGATGGAACACACGTGTTTCTTGGCAGCGAAAATAGATTCTTCCGACCATCTGAAACTAATCATAAGATGAACGGCATGAGGGCATACTTTGTTATTCCAAAGGATGCGGTGAACAAGATATTAAGCTACAATGCTGATTCAGAAGCTACCGGTATTGTTGCTATAGATGCTAACTTACAACCAAAGAATCATAAAGTGTATAATATCAGTGGCATGTATGTAGGCGATAGCAATTGCGACCTTATGCCAGGTACGTACATTGTTGACGGTAAAAAGGTTTTAATATCAAACCAATAGTTTTAGATATCAGTAAACAAAGAAATGGGGCTATAGAACAAATTATCTATAGTCCCATTTCTTATGTCTTTTGTTGGTTGCATTATAGTGCTATGTCGTGCAAAATCTCTCCAATGGTGGGGTGGATGTGGATTGCGTTTGCAAGGTCAGTAATTGTAGCACCTTTACTCATCAGGGCAGAAATCTCCTGAACCATATCTGAAGAATGTGCTCCGAAAGCATGACAACCGAGAATCTTTCCGTTTGCCTTGTCGACAAACAACTTCACCATACCATCCGTCTCGTTCATGGCGAGTGCCTTGCCGTTAGAACGATGGAAACCTTTACGGCATTCGTATTCGCATCCCTCTGCTTTCAGTTGGTCTTCGCTCTTGCCTACGCTTGCCGCTTCAGGATAAGTGAAGATTGCTGACGGCATAACATCAAAATTGATTTCGTCCTCTTTGCCGAGAATCTTGTTCACAACATGCAGTCCTTGGAAGGTTGCTGCATGAGCAAGCATACAACGTCCATTTACATCACCTATGGCATAGATGCCTTCAACGTTCGTACGGAAGTCGTCGTCTACAGCGATACCCTTTGGCGAGTATTCAACACCAGCAAGTTCCAGGTCAAGACCCTCGATGTTGGGTTTACGACCAGTAGCAATGAGCACAACGTCGGCATCCAGCTGAGCAGGTTTGCCCTTCTTCTCGTAGTTGACGGTGAGTTGGCACTTGCCTTCTTCTGTAGTTGTCTCTGCGATAGACTTCACAGCCGACTGCATAGAGAACTCTACGCCGCGTTTGCCGATAGTCTGACGCAGACGCTTTGCGATGTCTGAATCGAGAACCGGCAGACACTCCTTGAGGAACTCAATCACACTCACCTTACTACCGAAACTGCTGAACACGGATGCGAATTCCATACCGATTACTCCTGCGCCGATGATGCACAAGCGCTCTGGAATATGGTCGATGTCGAGAAGTTCTGTAGAAGTGATAACGCCCGACAATGTTGTGCCTTCAATAGGCGGACACTTTGAATCGCTGCCCGTAGCTATCATAATGTTGTCGGCTGTGTACTCTTCGTTGTCTACAACAACAGTCTTGCTGTCCTTGAAGTGAGCAAAACCACGAACGAAAGTGATGCCAGGAGTCTGCATCAGAGTCTCGATGCCGCTGCGCAGCTGTTCTACAACCTGCTGCTTGCGCTCCATAACTTTCGGAAATTGAAGTTTGAAACCGTCAAGCACCACGCCGAAGACATCAGCATGTTGCATGGTGTCTACAACTTCTGCGTTTCGACAGAGAGTCTTTGTCGGTATACAGCCGCGGTTCAAGCATGTGCCACCAGCCTCGGCTGCTTCGATGATGGTCACGGTGAGTCCATGTTGTGCAGCATAGTGTGCTGCACGATAGCCTCCGGGACCTGAACCTATAATGATAAGATTTGTTTTAGTCATTTTGTTTATAGTTGATATTAAAAAAAGGTGTGCCAAAATAGAATTTACGGGGCTAAGCCTCAATTGTCTTATGTTCTATTTTAACACACCCTCTACGGTTAATTAGTTGGAAAGCTGTTTCCAGGTAAGTATTGGTTGCTTTGCTGCCAGCACGTCGTCAACACGACCGGTTGGAGTGTTGTGCGGAGCTGTCTTCACCTCTTCTGGAGTTGTCTTTGCTTCCTCTGCGATCTTACGCAAAACAGCGATGAACTCGTCGAGCGTTTCCTTGCTTTCGTTTTCTGTCGGCTCAATCATCATAGCCTCATGGAACAGCAACGGGAAGTAGATTGTAGGCGCGTGATAGCCGTAGTCGAGCAAACGTTTAGCTACGTCCATTGTTGTTACGCCCGTTGACTTGTCCTTCAAGCCGTTGAATACGAACTCGTGTTTGCAGACTGTTAGTATTGGCAATTCATATACATCCTTCAATGCCTCCTTGATGTAGTTAGCGTTGAGTGTAGCAAGCGGACCAACCATGCGTATATGTTCCTTGCCGAGAGTGAGGATGTAGGTGTATGCGCGGAGCATAACTGCGTAGTTGCCAAAGAACTCACCAACATGCACGTTGAAGTCTTGATCGTTTGAAGTTACGATGCGATAATGATCGCCGACCTTCTCAACCTTCGGTACAGGCAAGAACTGCTCCAATCCCTTACGTACGCCGACTGGACCAGAACCAGGACCGCCACCACCGTGAGGTGTAGAGAATGTCTTGTGCAGGTTGATGTGCATAACGTCGAAGCCCATATCGCCCGGACGGCAAACGCCAAGCATCGGGTTAAGGTTTGCTCCGTCGTAGTACATCAAGCCACCACACTCGTGAACGAGCTTCTGTATCTCAGGTATCTCGCGCTCGAAGAGTCCCAACGTGTTCGGATTAGTCATCATCACAGCAGCTACGGTGTCGTCGAGCAGACCGCGAAGGTCGTTAACGTCAACCACGCCCTGAGCTGTAGACTTTACTTCTACAATCTCCAATCCACAGACAGCAGCCGAAGCCGGGTTTGTGCCGTGAGCCGAGTCGGGCACAATAACCTTTGTGCGCTTCAAGTCGCCACGGCTCTGATGATATGCACGGATAATCATCAAACCGGTAAGCTCACCGTGAGCACCTGCAAACGGATTGAGTGTGAACTCCTCCAAACCGGTTATTGCAGAGAGAGCCTTCTGCATGTCGTAGTACACCTGCAATGCGCCCTGGCATGTATCCTCAGGTTGCAATGGGTGTAATGCTGCAAACTGCGGCAAAGCGGCAATCTCTTCGTTGATGATAGGGTTGTACTTCATTGTACAGCTACCGAGAGGGTAGAAGCCGTTGTTGACACCGAAGTTATTTGCGCTAAGATTGGTATAGTGGCGTACCACGGTCAGTTCGTCACACTCCGGCAATTTAGCATCTTCGCTGCGACGCATTTCTGCTGGAACCTCGTGATGTCCGAACTCGTTCTTAGGGAGCGAATAGCCACGGCGTCCCGGCTTAGACAACTCAAAAATTAAGTTTCCATAAAGACGATTGTTCATAGCTTTTCCTCCTTTGCAATATTAACGAGTTTATCAATTTCTTCCTTAGTGCGCTTTTCGGTAACAGCGAACATCAATGTGTCAGCGTCAACCTTCACTCCGCCTAAGATGCCGTTCTCGATGAAACGCTGCTGCAAGCGGTCGACGTCGCCGTTGTACTTAGCGCAGAACTCATTGAAGAACGGACGCTCGTATTTGTCTGAGAACAAACCGGTTGCGAGCAAAGCGTCGTGCAGATAATGAGCACCGTCGTATGACATCTGTGCTGCCTCTTTCACACCTTCCTTGCCCATTACAGACATATAGATAGTAACGAAGAGAGCCATGAGCGACTCGTTAGAGCAGATGTTCGATGTAGCCTTCTGACGGCGGATGTGCTGTTCGCGAGCCTGCAATGTGAGTACGAACACGCGCTGTCCACGATTGTCTACTGTCTTGCCGACAATGCGTCCTGGCATCTTGCGCATGAGTTTCTCGGTGCAGCACATATAGCCTACAGACGGACCGCCGAATGCCATCGGAATGCCCAGCGATTGTCCGTCGCCTACAGCAACGTCAGCACCCCATTCGCCTGGAGTCTTCAGCAATGCGAGGTCGGCTGCCACGCTGTTCACGATGAACAACGACTTCTGTGCATGGCATGAATCGGCAAAGCCGGTGAAGTCTTCAACAATGCCGTGATAGTTAGGTTGCTGAACGATTACGCCAGCCACACCGCCCTTTTCCAAGCGAGCATCCATCTGTGCCTTGTCTGTAGCACCGTCGTTCTCTGCAATCAGCTCCACGTTGAAACCGTGGAAGTGAGCGTAGGTCTTCACAACATTAAGTACCTTCGGGTCTACAGAAGCAGAAACGAGCACCGTGTCGGTCTTCTTTGTAGAAGCAAGAGCCATGATTGCAGCCTCGGCTGTAGCGGTAGAACCGTCGTACATAGATGCGTTTGAAACATCCATGCCGGTGAGTTCAGCCATCATGCTCTGGTATTCGAAGATGTAGTGGAGTGTACCCTGCGAAATCTCTGCTTGATACGGAGTGTAGCTTGTGAGGAACTCAGAGCGCGAGATGATGTTCGGCACTACAGCTGGTGTGTAATGGTCGTAGCATCCTGCTCCTGCAAACACAGTCAATCGGCGATTCTTCTCGCCGAGTTTCTCGAACAATGAGCGAATTTCTGTCTCGCTCATCGGTTCGGGCAAATCGTATTCACCACGGAAGCGAATCTGCTCAGGCACGTCGGCATAGAGATCGTCGAGCGAGTTCATGCCGGCCTGCTTGAGCATCTGTTCTATTTCTTCCTTGGTCTGTGGAAAAAATTTGAAGTTCATAGTTTAATCGGTTTATTGCCAGTTGTTAAGCTGACAATGGGTGATTTGATGTGCTTCGGTTATTCTTTGTTGCACAACTCCTCGTATGCAGTAGCATCCATAAGAGCGTCGAGCTCAGACTTGTCTGACAGCTGAACCTTTATGATCCAGTTCTCGAAAGCATCCTCGTTGAGAAGCTCTGGTTTGTCCTCGAGAGCTTCGTTCACTTCAACAACAGTACCCGAAACAGGAGAGATAAGGTCGCTGGCAGCCTTCACGCTTTCTACAGCACCGAAGTCCTCACCGGCTTCAACCTCGTCGTCTACCTCAGGCATATCAACGTAAACCACGTTGCCCAATGCGTGCTGAGCATAGTCGGTGATACCTACATAAGCGAAATCGCCTTCAACCTTTACATATTCGTGTGACTCTGAATAGAAGAGTCCTTCAATTACTTTTGCCATAATAGATTTGTTTTTTAATTGTTATTTAGTTTAAATTTTATTCTTGTATTATAAGATGTGAAGATAGGGTGCGCAGATAGGGTGCGCAGATAGGGCTGCGTGGGTATGGCAAGGATGCCATACCCTCCTATTAAATGTTCTGCAATTACTTCTTGTAGTGCTTGTCGTAGAATTTCTTCTTTACAACAACGCCCGGGAAGGTCTTCTTTCTGATCTGAACCTCAAGCTCTGTGCCGAGCTTTGCGAAGCGTGCGTCGATGAGAGCCATGCAGACCGACTTGTCTGAAGAGATGGTGTGGTAGCCGGTAGTTACCTCGCCGATGACTTCACCCTCATGAAGCACCTTGTAGCCGTGACGTGGAATAGCGCGGTCGCTGAGCTCGATGCCTACCACCTTCTGCTTTACGCCTTCAGCCTTCTGTGCGGCAAGTGCCTCCTTACCGATGAATTCTGGTTTGTCGAGCTTGCAGAACATGCTCAAGCCTGCCATTACTGGCGAAATCTCGCTTGAGAGTTCGTCGCCGTAGAGTGGTAGACCAACTTCGAAGCGAAGGGTGTCACGGCAACCAAGTCCGCAAGGCTTGCAGCGGTCAGAAGCTATAAGCTTATCCCACTGCTCGTTGATGAAAGCGTGAGAAGCGTAGATTTCGAATCCGTCCTCACCAGTATAACCGGTGCGGCTTATGATGATTGTCTCGCCTGCAACGTCGATGGTCTTTGTTGTATAGAACACGAGGTCCTTGCACTCCAATCCGAGCACTTCCTCTACTACTTGTTCTGCCTCCGGACCCTGCACAGCGAGCTGTCCGTAGTATTCTGAGCGGTTCTCGAACTCTACATCGAAACCTTCCAAGTGGCTTTTCATCCATTCTACATCCTTGTCAATGTTTGCAGCATTGATAACGAGGAAGAAGTCGTTTTCAGCCATCTTGTAAACCAAGAGGTCGTCAACGGTGCCACCGTTCTCGTAGCACATCATGCCGTAGAAAATCTTGCCAGGCTCAGCTCCACGCACGTCGTTAGTGAAGATATGGCTTACGTAGCGTTCTGCGTCCGGACCCTTAACTGTAACTTCGCCCATGTGCGACACGTCGAAAACGCCACAATGCTGGCGCACGGCGTTGTGCTCGTCGGTGATGTTCGAGTACTGGATTGGCATGATAAATCCGCCAAATGGTTGCATCAAAGCTCCGAGAGCTACGTGCTTGTCATAGAGACATGTTTTCTTTTCCATATTAGTAGTGTTTAGGTTTATTTCTTATACATTATTTATTAAGTAGAAGCTCAACAAAGTCGGTTTTCTTCAGATTGAGTATAACATCGTCGAGTCGGTCGGGTAGGGCTGCTTCAACGTCTTCTTTAGTGAGATGCTTGTCGATGAGTGGGGCTATCACTTGCTGACCGATGTCGCCTACGAGGAAGTAGTCGCCCTTGATGTCCACATCCTTTATTACGTCGTGCTTCATCTCGATGTTCACAACAAAGTCGCCCACGTCTTCTATTCTGCCTTGGCGCTGTATGTTGTATCTGGGGTTGTTGCCGTAGATGAATTCGGGCGTTAGGTATTCCTCTTCGATGCGCGAAATCTCGTCCATTGCAGCCTTGTCGAGCACCACCTCTCTACTGCAGAGATCGTTCTTGACAAATGCCTTGAACGCCTCAATGTCCATCTCAATGTGGTCTTTAAGCAGCGTGATGTGCTGTCTGACACTATTTATGCCCTTCGATACGAGTTTCTCGTCCGAAGGTGTTATGGCTCCGACCATATTCTGCATATTGGTATCGTAGAGCATAGTGCCGTGTACGATGCTGCGGCCCGGGATGTGGTAGAACGCATTGCCCGACACCTTGCGGTCACCTATCATGATGTCGTTGCGTCCGCTTGCCGTAGCCGGCACTCCGAGCTTGCGCAGCATCTCTACGACCATACCTATATATTTGCTGAACGTGAGGTTTACGTTCTCGTCATGTGTGATGTACGAGAACATAATGTTGCTCTTGTCGGCATATACGCAGCCTCCACCGCTTTTTCTACGGAATGTGTTTATGCCATGTGCGCGGCAGTATTCCAGGTTTACTTCGCTCTGAATGAGCTGGTTACGACCAAATATAACGGTAGGGGGCACTTGCCACATGAAGAAATAATCGTCGCTATCCATGTGTCGTGCAACGTATTCTTCCATAGCAAGATAGTACGTTAATCGCTTTTCTTCCGTGGTAGTAGGTAAGGTTACGTATATCATAGTTTTAGGTTTATTGTTTGTCGTATGCAAACTTACATAAAAATCTTTACTCGCAAGCCTATTTATCGGTGTTTTTTCGAGTGTTGTATTGCTTTTTTAACGTTTATTTCCTTTGTGGCTATATATTTAGTCGTCGTCTCTTGGTTAGTTGGTGATTTAAAACTCGCAGCTACATAAAAAAGACACCGACTGCAACCTATTGGGCTGCGTTCGGTGTCTGGTCAGTTTGCGTTCGGAATCTGATCGGGTTGCGTTCGGAATCCGATCGGGTTGCGTTCGGAATCTGATTGGGTTGCGTTCGGAATCTGATTGGGTTGCGTTCGGAATCTGATTGGGTTGCGTTC
>DAVZJL010000002.1:82363-92574 GCA_052272805.1 Prevotella sp.
GGTGTCCGATTGGGTTGCGTTCGGTGCACACTCGTGTTTGTTCAGCCAATGTGTGGCTGTTCCTTTGACTGAATGTTTGTTTGCTTGTGCTCAAGCATTGTTGTTTATGAGCTTTTCACGCAGATAATATCCAGTCAGGCTCTCTTTGCAGCGCACGATGTCCTCCGGGGTGCCGCAACAAACAATGTTTCCACCTTTGTTGCCTCCTTCTGGACCTAAGTCGATGATATAGTCTCCGCACTTGATGACATCAAGGTTATGCTCGATGACTACGATGGTGTGTCCACGTGTTATGAGGGCGTTGAACGAGTCAAGCAAGCGATGAATGTCGTGAAAGTGCAAGCCGGTTGTTGGCTCATCGAAGATGAACATCGTGGGCTCCTGACGTTCCTGGCTGATGAAGTAAGCGAGTTTTACACGCTGGTTTTCACCACCGGAGAGGGTCGAGGAGTTCTGTCCAAGTTTGATGTAGCCCAAGCCGACATCTTCCAACGGCTTCAGACGCGTAACGATGGTGTTGTTGCCATACTCGGTGAAGAACGCGATTGCCTCCGAGACGGTCATCTCAAGCACATCATATATATTCTTGCCGTGATATCGAACGTCAAGGATTTCCTTCTTGAAACGATGTCCGTGACATGCGTCGCACTTCAATACCAAGTCTGCCATGAACTGCATCTCTACCGTCACCACGCCTGCACCCTTACACTCCTCACATCTACCACCTTCGGCGTTGAATGAGAAGTATTGCGCCGTATATCCCTCTTGCTTGGCAAGTGGCTGGTCGGCAAAGAGCTGGCGTATTGCATCGTAGGCTTTCACGTAGGTGGCAGGGTTCGAGCGTGTGCTTTTGCCTATCGGGTTCTGGTCTACGAACTCTACGTGTGCCAACTTTTTCCAGTCGCCTTCGAGCGAAGAGTAGTCGCCTGGCATGTCAGCCACCTCGTTGAGATGACGCTTGAGGGCAGGGTATAGGATGCCCTTTATCAGCGACGACTTGCCCGAACCGCTCACGCCGGTCACTACGGTCATCACATTCAGCGGTATCTTCACGTCGATGCCACGCAAGTTGTTCATGCGTGCGCCCTTTATGTCTACTGACATATTCCAGGGACGGCGTGATTGTGGAACAGGAATAATGTCCTGTCCGGTAAGATAGCGCACCGTGTGGCTGTTGGTTTCTGGTTTGTCGGATTGCTGATTGGCACTTTTGTTGAGAATGTCCTCAATAGAACCTTCAAACACAATTTCGCCGCCAAGACGTCCAGCATCAGGACCAACGTCAACAAGGTAGTCGGCTGCACGCATTATCTCTTCATCGTGTTCTACAACAACAACTGTGTTATGCAGTTTCTGCAGTTCGCGCAACACATGTATGAGTTTGTCGGTGTCGCGGCTGTGCAGACCGATGCTCGGCTCATCAAGAATATATACCGATCCGACGAGCGAACTGCCAAGATTTGTTGTGAGGTTAATGCGCTGACTCTCGCCACCACTCAATGTGTTTGATGGGCGGTTGAGTGTGAGGTAGCCCAAACCCACATCCTGCAAGAACTGTAGGCGACTCGTAATCTCGTGCAGCAGTCGTTCGGCAATCTTTTTCTCGTTTCCTTCCAATACAAGGTTGTCGAACCACGCCTTCAGATTGTCTACCGATTTCTCGATAAGTTCGGTGATGCTCATGCCTCCAATCTTTACCCATGTAGCTTCAGGGCGCAGTCGGGTGCCATGGCATTTGGGGCATATTGTTTTGCCACGATAACGGCTGAGCAGTACGCGGTATTGTATCTTATGCTGGTTCTCCTTCACCATTTGGAAGAAGGCATCAATGCTCACTTGCTCTCTTTGACTTAAGTGCTTGTCAGACGGCAGACCATGCCACAACATTGCCTTCTGTGTTGCGGTCAGCTCGAAGTAGGGGGTGAAGATAGGGAAGTTGTCGTTGGCTGCTCGTCGGCAGAACTCCTTCATCCACATGCCGAGCTTCTCGCCATGCCAGCATTGCACACAACCGTCATATACACTGAGCGAGGAGTTGGGTATAACGAGGTTCTCATCTATTCCAATCACTTTGCCATAGCCCTCACATTCCGGACAAGCACCGGCAGGCGAGTTGAACGAGAACATATTGTCGTTTGGTTTCTCGAAAGTCATACCGTCGGCTTCAAACTTTGTAGAGAAGTCGTAGACGAGGTTGGCAGGGAAGAAAACAATGCGGCAACTGCCATTGCCTTCATAGAAAGCTGTCTCTACCGAGTCGGTAAGGCGTGAGATTGTATCTTTGTTGTTGCTGACACTCATTCGGTCGATGAGAATGAAGATGTCTGCAACATTTACTGATTGCAATACTGTTGTATTAGCGATGAAATCATCAATTCTTACAAACTCGTTTTTGTAGAAGATGCGCGAATAGCCTTGCTTTATCTCCGAAGAAAGTTGTGTGACTATATCTCTACCTTCGACCAACGTAAGTGGACTGAGCACTGCAAACTTGGTGCCTTCGGAATATTGGCGTGTACATTCAATAACATCCTCTACGGTGTGGACCTTCACCTCATTGCCGCTAATAGGCGAGTAAGTGTGACCTATGCGTGCAAAGAGTAGGCGTAGGTATTCGTAAATCTCGGTTGTAGTGCCGACTGTGCTTCGCGGATTGCGTGATATTACCTTCTGTTCTATGGCTATAGCTGGTGGCAAACCCTTTATGAAATCGCACTCAGGCTTGCACATTCTGCCCAAATACTGTCGGGCATAAGACGATAGCGATTCAACATAACGTCGCTGACCTTCGGCATACAATGTGTCGAAAGCCAGCGACGATTTACCAGAGCCAGAGACTCCGGTAATAACGATAAACTTATCGCGTGGTATCTTAAGGCTCACGTTCTTTAGGTTGTTGACACGTGCACCTTTGATTTCAATGTATTTCTCCATCTTAAGAATTCATAGATAATAGGAATTCCTCGTTGTCGCGGGTTTTGCTCATGCTGTCGTGGATGGTGTTCATCGCCTCTATCGGGTTCATGTCGGCAATGTACTTGCGCAGTATCCACATACGGTCGAGTGTGGTCTTGTCCTGAAGCAGATCGTCGCGGCGTGTGCTTGAAGCAACAAGGTTGACAGCCGGGAATATACGCTTGTTGGAGAGTGAGCGGTCGAGCTGCAACTCCATGTTGCCCGTACCCTTGAATTCCTCGAAGATTACTTCGTCCATCTTCGAACCTGTATCGATGAGTGCTGTTGCAATGATTGTAAGCGAACCGCCACCTTCAATGTTACGTGCTGCACCGAAGAAACGCTTCGGCTTCTGAAGAGCATTAGCGTCCACACCACCAGTAAGCACTTTGCCTGATGCTGGCGATACGGTGTTATATGCACGCGCAAGGCGAGTGATTGAGTCGAGGAATATAACGACATCGTGTCCACATTCTACCATACGCTTTGCCTTCTCAAGTACGATGCCTGCAATCTTCACATGGCGTTCTGCAGGCTCATCGAATGTAGAGGCGATAACTTCTGCATTCACGGTGCGAGCCATATCGGTAACCTCCTCTGGACGCTCGTCGATAAGAAGCATCATCAGATATGCCTCGGGGTGGTTGGCTGCAATGGCGTTGGCGATGTCCTTCATCAAGATTGTCTTACCGGTTTTCGGCTGAGCCACAATGAGGGCGCGCTGACCCTTACCGATAGGTGAGAAGATATCTACAATGCGAGTGCTAAGATTTGTTGTAGCCTTGTCACCGCAGAGATTGAACTTCTCGTCTGGGAAGAGTGGGGTGAGATGTTCGAAAGCGATGCGGTCGCGCACTTCCATGGGCTCTCTGCCATTGATAAGGTCAATACTTGTAAGTGGGAAGTATTTTTCACCATCATGCGGTGGACGTACATGACACTCGACAACGTCACCGGTCTTGAGACCGTAGCACTTGATTTGCTGTGTAGATACGTATACGTCATCAGGAGAAGACAGATAGTTGTAGTCGCTTGAACGCAAGAAACCATAACCGTCCGGCATCACTTCAAGCACACCGTTAGCTGTGATAAGGTCGGTGAAGTCGAAAAGCGGCTCTGCAGGCTCCTGCTGTTGATATGCTCCTGCCTGATCCTGTGGCATGTTGTTGTTGGTAGGATTGTCGAACATGTCGTATGTTGGTACAACACCTTGGTCTTCAATAGGCAAATCAACTACGGTGATGAAATCGGTGCCGTCAGCAGGATCTTCATCCCAATACATGTCGTGAGGCATCTCTGACTCTTCTTCATTTGAAGAGTTGTGAGCTTTTATCTTTGCCTGCAACTGCTCGATTAAACTTGCATCAGGAAGTTGATTTTCTGGATGGAGCTCACCATGGAAGGCTTCTTCTGGTATAACATCATTTGTATTGATGTTATTTGTATCCGTATCGTCTTTATTGGTGTCTTCTATGTCTGTGATGTCTGATACATAGGGAAGAGGCTCGTCGGTATTCGTATTTGATATTTCTGATGGAACGGCATCTTCTTGTTCGTCCGTAGGCATCTGCTGCTTGCGTGCCTCTATAGCCGACAACAATTCGAGTTCTTTCTTAGATTTGCGTCCGCGATGTTTAGGAATTGCTTTGAGCAACTCTTCGGGTGATAAAGTTTCATCGTTTGAAGTTGTAGTTTCGGGTCCTACAACTTTTGTTGGTTCGGTATTAGTTGCAGCTACTTTATTCTTCTTGACATCGAAATTTTCTCCTTCAGAACCATTTACTGTATACACTTTGTCGGTGTCTTTCTTGACAATGCGTGTACGACGGCGTTTGGTACCTCCTAAAGGATTCTTATTGCCTTCTACTTCTGCTTGTCTGTCAAGGATTGCATATACTAACTCTTCATTATTGGTGTTATCTTGAACATCAATGTCTAAGTTGGTTGCAATGTCCTGCAATTCGGAAGTATTCTTATCTGATAGTTCGTCTTTGCTATACATAAATAAAATTTTAATTGGAAAGCTACGTTTCAGAACAGAAACGTAAGTGTTTTGGATTATTGTTTTGCAAAGTTACTGATTTTATTTGAAATATGGCGATATTTATTTGTTGTATTTTTGTTCGTTAACACGCATTAACATAGAGGTCGGTCTGATTTGAATGGCTATGAAAAAAGGCGACTGCTATGAGCAATCGCCTTCTTATTGATTGTATTTATGGATGCAAATATCAATTATTCGCCCTTCTCCATCTTAGCCTTGAGCTCTGCAAGAGCGTCGAGGTCACCGAGAGTTGTGCTTGCAGCTACATTGTTGATAACTGGAGTAGCTTCCTTCTTAGCAGTGTTGTGCTTGCGTGGAGCCTTAACCTCGTCCTTAGCAGCCTCAAATGTGCGGCTATGTGAAAGAATGATACGCTTTGTCTCCTTAACGAACTCAATTACCTTGAACTCGAGCTCCTCACCAAGCTGTGCCTGTGTGCCATCCTCCTTAACGAGGTGCTTAGGAGTAGCGAAGCCCTCACCACCCTCGTTGAGAGTGATAACAGCGCCCTTGTCCATCATCTCAGTAATCTTGCCTGTGTGTACTGAACCCGGAGTGTAGAGAGACTCGTATGTGTCCCAAGGATTCTCCTCAAGCTGCTTGTGGCCGAGGCTGAGACGACGGTTCTCCTTGTCGATTTCGAGAACAACAACGTCGATGCTTGCACCTACCTGTGTGAACTCTGAAGGATGCTTTACTTTCTTTGTCCAAGAGAGGTCAGAGATGTGGATGAGACCGTCAACACCTTCCTCAAGCTCTACGAAGATACCGAAGTTGGTGAAGTTGCGAACCTTAGCAGTGTGCTTGCTGCCTACCGGGTACTTAACCTCGATAGCCTCCCATGGATCTTCTTTAAGCTGCTTGATGCCGAGAGACATCTTGCGCTCTGCGCGGTCGAGTGTGAGGATAACTGCCTCTACCTCGTCGCCTACGTGGAGGAACTCCTGTGCTGAACGGAGGTGCTGGCTCCAGCTCATCTCTGAAACGTGGATAAGACCCTCAACGCCCGGAGCAATCTCTACGAATGCACCGTAATCAGCGATAACAACTACCTTACCCTTAACGTGGTCGCCTACCTTGAGGTTCTCGTCGAGAGCATCCCATGGGTGCGGAGTGAGCTGCTTCAGACCGAGAGCGATACGCTTCTTCTCGTCATCGAAGTCGAGGATAACAACGTTAATCTTCTGGTCGAGTGCTACAACCTCGTGTGGATCGCTTACGCGACCCCAAGAGAGGTCTGTAATGTGGATGAGACCGTCAACACCACCGAGGTCAACGAATACACCATAAGATGTGATGTTCTTAACTGTACCCTCGAGGATCTGACCCTTCTCGAGCTTGCCGATGATCTCCTTCTTCTGTGCTTCCAACTCAGCCTCGATGAGAGCCTTGTGAGAAACAACTACGTTGCGGAACTCCTGGTTGATCTTAACAACCTTGAACTCCATTGTCTTGCCTACGAATACGTCGTAGTCGCGTATTGGATGAACGTCAATCTGGCTTCCAGGGAGGAATGCCTCAATGCCGAATACATCAACAATCATGCCACCCTTAGTGCGGCACTTGATGTAACCCTGGATAACTTCTTCGTTCTCAAGAGCTGCGTTAACACGCTCCCAGCTCTTGCTCAGGCGAGCCTTCTTGTGAGAGAGCACGAGCTGACCCTTGCGGTCCTCCTGGTTCTCTACATAAACCTCAACAACATCACCTACTTTCAACTCCGGATTGTAACGGAATTCTGATGCAGGGATGATACCATCACTCTTGTAGCCGATGTTTACGACAACCTCTTTCTTGTCTACAGAGATTACTGTACCCTCAACAACCTGGTGCTCTGATACCTTGTTAAGTGTTTCGTCATAAGCTTTTTCAAGCTCCTGCTTGCTTACGTTCAAGCTGCTTCCATTCTCAAACTCGTCCCAATTGAAGTCTGCCAATGGCTGTACGTTCTTTAAATTTGACATAAAATTAGTAAAAATAAAAATTAATAAAGTTAGACTTTATGTGAATTATTAAATCGAGTTGCAAAGGTACGCATATTTTCTCGTAACGATACAATTATATATAATATGTGTTTGTTTTATTAATTATCTTTAACGTTTTTGAGTTTAAAACGGTGCTTCTTGCTTGCCTTGTGTGGTTCATAAATGGTTGGAACATCATCGGTTGGAGTAATGGTTGCTGTGTTTCTGATACCGCGATACTTTTGCCAGCGACTGTATATAGCACTAACGTAGTTGGCAGTCTCGCTACCGCGCATATATCCGTATTTTACAACAGGGTCATTATAGTATTCCGGAGTGCTTAGCTTGAGTACATATTCTGCTACGTGTGTCCATTTATATGGGTTCTTGCCGTTCTTTTTGGCCAATGCCATTGCATCACGGATGTGGAAAAAACCACCATTGTAACTCGCAAGAATGAAGAATTTGCGCTCTTCAGAGTTTCGTATATCTATAAAGCGTGTGTTTAACTCGTTGATGTAACGCGCTGCTGCATAAATGTTTAGCTCAGGTTCATACACGTCACTCTCTGCAAGTCCAAGGTGTTTCGCTGTTTCGGGCATAATCTGCATCAGTCCTTTTGCGCCTGCCCACGAATAAGCCTTCGGGTCGAAGCACGACTCTTGGTAGCATTGGGCTGCAAGAAGACGCCAGTCCCATCTTGCGATTGGTGCGTAACGCTTGAAAAGGTGATCGTAGTTGGAGATGATGCCTGCTTGTGTGTTCAGCATTGGGGCATACACATGTCTGTGGATGCTTTGTGTGGAGAACAACTCTCTTTCCTCACGTTTTACATTTGCTGCAACCTCTGGCTTGTACCAGTTCTTGATGCTGTCAGCCAATTCTGTATTGCCGTCTCTTACCGCCCAGGAGAGTTTGCCTTGGTCTGTGCTGTATCCGCATGGTATTATGCCTTTTGTGGAGGTCGGAATAGGGTATACAATCATGTCTGCATCTCCAGATTTGAATTTTTTGACCATTTCATCGACGCTTCTGCAAATGTCAACGCGTAGAGACACGCCGATTTTCTGTGCGAATTTCTCGCACATAAGATACTGCGTGCCTAATTGTCTGCCTCTATATTCGTAATAAGTGTCTGGGCCACTTATGGTTAAAACGACCATTTCACCGCTTTCTTGAATGTCTCTGAGCGAGAATGTCTGCGATGTAGTGGTGTCTGTTCCGAACGTGTCGCCCCATGGAGTTTGCGTAGATTGTTGTTTCTCTGTGCAAGCTCCGAGTGTTATTATGAGTAGGAGGTGTATGATTGATTTTGTATGCATATAAACTTGTTCTCAACAGCCTACAAAAGTACAATAAATCTTGCATAATACCTAAAAATAACTTACTTTTGCGTGTTAATATTTGGGTTAAACTTTTTGAATTGTTGTTTATGAAACCATTAAAGGAATTGGTACGTACAAATGTGTTGAATATGGATATGCAAGTCTCAGATAATGATGGTCGGGTGCGTACAGAATCGTGTATATGGCTCGATAGAGACGAGAACCCATATAATTCACCATATAATCGCTATCCAGACTCTTCGATGGCTGTATTGAAGGCGTCAATAGCTAAAATTAAGAATGTTCAAACTGCGAATGTGTTTATTGCAAATGGGCGTTATGCTTTGGTGGATTCTATGTACCGTTGCTTCTGTACGCCAGGTGTTAATAATGTTGTGATTGTTGAGCCTACGTATGATGTATATAGGACGATGGCAGAGTTGAATTGTGTTGAGAATAGAAGTGTACTTTTGGATGCCGATTTTCAATTGAATGCTGATCGAGTATTGGAGCAATGTGATGAGAAGACAAAACTTATTTGGCTTTGTTCACCGAATACACCGACAGGTATTGCTGCAAATCCTGCAGAGGTTGAAGTATTGTTAGAGATGTTCGACGGAATAGTTGTTGTAGACGAATCGTATGTTGACTTTAGTAGTCAGTTATCGTGGCGTACACGGTTAGGAAAGTTTGATAATCTTGTTGTTTTGAATACAATGGATAATTCATGGGGATGTGCTGCTATTGGTGTTGCTATGCTTTATGCAAGTAGCGAACTCGTAAATATGTTGAATAGGGTGGCGTTGCCGTTTGGTTTGAATTCATTGTCACAAAAGGTGGCTATAGATCAATTGCGCGATACTTTTGAAGCTGAGAAGCGTGTACGCTTCATCATACTTGAACGCCAGCGTATGATTTCTGCCTTTATGGATTTGTCTATATGTGTTCAGGTATATCCTTCAGAAACAAACTTTTTGCTTGTGAAGTTCGAAGACGCTCAAGCTGTATATAAATATCTGTTAGATAAGGGAATCGTAGTTAAAAATTGTGCAGATATGCCTTTGTGTGAGAATTGTCTGCGCATAACAATTGGTGCAAAACCAGAGAATAACGAGTTGCTTTCTGCTTTGCGTCAGTACTAAGTTATAAGATGGTGTCGTTCGGATGTGTTATTATATTCTGATGGTACCGAGGTTGTTACCATCGGAAAACAATAGTGTTTATCTTTACTTATCTAAAAACAATTAAAGGTAGAATGTCGAACATTCTACCTTTAATTATATATTGTAATCTGTAAAATCAAATTACTCTGCTGTGTTCTCTTCTGTTGCCTCAGCCTTAGGAGCCTCTTCAACTGGAGTCTCAACTACAGCGTTCTCTGCTACGACCTTAACAGGGAGCTTAACCTCAACCTCCTTGTGGAAGTGGATTGTAGCCTCGAAATCACCAACTGTCTTGATGTCGCGCATTGTGATAATCTTGCGATCAATCTCAAAGCCCTTCTTCTGAAGTTCTTCAGCAACGATGTTAGCGTTTACAGAGCCGTAAGTAGCACCAGTAGCACTAACCTTAGCCTCGATAACAAGCTCTACACCATTGAGAGCCTCAGCCTTCTTCTCGGCCTCAGCCTTGAGGACAGCGAGCTTGTGAGCCTGCTGCTTCAAGTTCTCAGCGAGAACTTTCTTTGCTGATTCTGAAGCAATAACACCCTTACCTTGTGGGATCAGGTAGTTACGACCATAACCATTCTTTACGTTTACGATATCGTTCTTGTAACCCAAGCCGATAATATCTTCCTTAAGTATAATCTCCATAATTGCTATTCCTCCTTAATTTATTTCATCAAATCGGTTACGTAAGGAAGCAACGCAATCTGGCGAGCACGCTTAACAGCCTGTGCTACGCGACGCTGATACTTCAAAG
>DAVZJL010000003.1:0-7220 GCA_052272805.1 Prevotella sp.
GATTAGAACCGTTTGCTATTCAATTTGCCAAATATTTTAGTTTTGACACACCCTCTACTACTAAAAATAGCGGCAAGGTTGACATCCCGTCGACCTTGCCGCTTTCATTGAAATAACAACACTAATATATAAAAGGTATGAAATATATGTGTGGTGTTTTGATGTTACAAATGTTCTGAACCAGCCCCGAAGCCGCATGGGCTTACAGCTTGCTGATGATGCCCAGCTTAGTGCTCTCAAGGAACTTCACGATAGCCGTAATCTCCTTGCCAGCCGGCACCTGCTCCTTCACCTGGTTGATTGCATCGAACACGCTTGTCTGTCCGTGGAACACGAGGCGGTAAGCGTTAGCGATATGGCTGATGATCTTCTCGTTTGTGCCCGACGACTTCAGCAGCGTCTCGTTCACACCGGCGTAGCGCACGGGATTGTCCGTAGCCACGATGAACGGAGGCACATCCTTCGAGATGCGCACACCACCCGTCACCATCGACGCACCACCGATACGCACATTCGAGTTGACAATGACACCAGAAGAGAATATCACGGCACTGTGAACCTCACAGTCGCCTGCCACCTTCGTACCGTAGCCGAACGTAACGTAGTCGTCTACCTTCGTGTCGTGCGAGATGTGCACACCCTCCATGAAGAAGTTGCGGTTGCCGATGCGTGTCTCGCCGTCGGTGTATGTGGCGCGGTTCACAACCACGTTCTCGCGGAAGATGTTCTCGTCGCCGATGACGAGACGTGTAGCCTCACCCTTATAGTTGAAGTCCTGCGGCTCAGCACCGAGCACTGTGTTCTGATAAACCTTGTTGCCACGGCCCATCACGGTGCCGCGCATGATGCTCACGTAAGGATAGATTATGCAGTCGTCGCCAATCACTACGTCGTCCTCGATGTAGGCGAACGGATAGATTGTAACGTTATTGCCAATCTTCGCACCCGGAGCTATATAAGCTTTTTCACTAATCATAATTTTGAATTTTGATTTTTGAGTTTTGAATTGTTGCGGCAAGCCGCAATTTTGAGTTTCAAGTTTTTGAATTCTGAATTGTAAATTCGAAATTGAATAATTCAAAATCGGCGAAGCCGACAATTTAAAATTCAAAACTCCTAACTCCTAACTCTTAATATCTTCCTCCGCCAAGCGCATAGTAGAGGTTAACCACAGCCTGCATCTTGTAGAAGTCGTCCTGCACCTTCGAGAGCTCTGCGTTGAGCAGGCTCTGCTGCGCGGTGATCACTTCCAGGTATGTAGCCGAGCCGTCGTTGAAGAGCATCTGGTTGTACTCCACGTTCTTCTTCAGACTCTCCACCTGCTTAGCCTCCAGTGCGCTCTTCTCTGCTGATGAGTTGTAGAGCACGAGGGCGTTGCTCACCTCCGAGCCGGCTGAGAGCACTGCGTTCTGCCATGTGTTGAAAGCCTGCTCCTGCTTTGCCTTAGCCACCTTCAAGCCAGCCACGAGCTGACCGTGAGCGAAGATAGGCTGCACGAGCGAGCCTACTGCCGAGAGCAGCCACTTGCCAGGGTTCACGATGCCCATACCGCCTGAGTTGGTGAAGGCACCCGTTGCCGAGATTGTGATGCTCGGGTAGAAGCGTGAGCGCGCTGTGTTCACGTCGTAGAAGCACTGCGCGAGCGACATCTCAGCGTAGTGTACGTCAGGACGGTTAGCGAGTAGCTGCAAGCCGATGCCGGTAGAGAACTCCGTAGGCAGCGACTGCTCTTCGAGTGTGCCACGTGCAATGGTCTGCGCCTGCTGACCGAGCAGCAGCGAGAGCGAGTTCTCCGTCTCGCGTATCATGCGCTTTATCTCTGTGCCCTGAGCCTGAACCGAGTAGAAGTTCGACTCGGCACTCTGCACTGATGTCTCGCGCACACGACCCAAGTCCTTCTGCAGCTTCATAATGTGCCATGTCTCCTCCGTGAGTTTTGTCATATTTTCTACCACCTGCAGCTGCTTGTCGAGCATGAGCAGTGTGTAGTACATATTGGCGATATTCGAGATGACCTTTGTCTGCACTACGAGCTGATAGTCCTTCGTAGCGAGCAGTGCCATCTGTGCCGAACGCTTCTGGTTGAGAAGGTTGCCGAAGAGGTCGACGTTCCACGATGCGGTGATAGGCAGCGAGTAGGTCTTTGTAGCCTTGTTGCCATCCCACGAAGCGATGGTGCCTTGCGGCGAGAAGGTGAAGCCGGGCACGAAGGCGAGCTTAGCCACCATGAGCTGGTCCTCAATCATCTTCACGTTGAGCGCGGCGTTGAGCATATTGGTGTTGTTCTGCAAACCAAGCTCGATGAGCGACTGCAGCTGTGGGTCGGTGAACACGGTGCGCCAAGCGAGATTGCCGAAGCTTGTGGTGTCGCTTACTGCGAGTGTGTCGCTGTTGCTCTGCACGTCGCGCACGAGGCCCGTGGTGTTCACCTCCGGACGCTCGTACTTATTATATATTCCGCAGCTGGTCAGCAGCAATGCGCCAGCGGCGAGAAGCATTAACTTTTTCATGTTCATCTGTCTTATTTTGAAGTCTTTTCAATCTGATCCTGCAGCGCACCTGCCACGTACGGGTTGGTGTACTGGCGTATCTCGGTGTCTACGTCTGCTGTGTCGTTCTCAAACTCGATAGGCTTAATCTTCTCCTGCAGTGTTTGGAAGATGTAGAATAGTGCTGGCACCACCATAATCTGGCAGAGCATACCGATGAGCATACCGCCTACGGCTGCAGCACCGAGTGTCATGTTACCATTGTAGCCTACGCCCCACGGCATGAGCAACGGCAACAGACCGATAATCATAGCCAACGAGGTCATAAGGATAGGACGCAGACGGGCTGAAGCACCGAGCACTGCCGACCAAGAGATAGCCATACCGGTCTGACGGCGTTCGAGGGCGAACTGCACGATAAGGATGGCGTTCTTAGCAAGAAGACCCATAAGCATGATGAGCGCAATCTGCATATAGATGTCGTTGTTCTTACCAAACATGTTGGTGAAGAGGAAGGCTCCTGCCAAACCGAACGGGATGGAAAGGATTACGGACAGCGGCAGAATGTACGACTCGTACTGTGCAGAAAGGATGAGGTACACGAATGTCAAGCAGAGCGCGAACACGATAGCAGTAGAGTTTGACGACTCCTGCTCGGTACGTGTCAAGCCCGAGAACTCGTAGGTATAGCCTGCCGGAAGCGATGTCTTCGCAACCTCTGCCATGGCGTTGATAGCGTCGCCCGTTGAGTAGCCCTCAGCAGCCGAAGCGTTCACGTTGATTGAGGTGAAGAGGTTGAAGCGGTCAATCTCCTGCGGACCGTACACACGGCTCAGGTTCACGTACTCCTTGATCGGAGCCATCTCGCCTGCAGAGGTGCGCACGTAGATATTGTCCAGACTCTTCAGGTCTGCACGATCCTGCGGTGCCGACTGGATGTACACGCGGTAGAGCTTACCGTATGCGTTGAAGTTAGATGCGTACATACCGCCGTAGTAACCCTGCATTGTAGAGAGCACGGTAGACGGGTCGATGCCGCTCTGCTTACACTTTGCCACGTCAACATCAATCTTGTACTGCGGGTACTTGGTGTTGTATGATGTCATGGCGTTCGAAATCTCCGGACGCTTGTTAAGCTCATCGAGGAAGTTCTTCGTGATGTCGTAGAACTTGTTGACGTCGCCACCCGTGCGGTCCTGCATTGAGAAGGTCATACCGTTGGTTGCAGAGAAGCCCTGCACCATAGGCGGCTGGAAGGCGAGAATCTGCGCACCCTTGATGGCTGCGGTCTGCTTGTATATCATGCCGAGCACCATGGTCGAACCGAGGTTGTGTACGCCGATGTACTTCAGCGGACCTTCCATCTTCTGACGCTCCTCGAAGCTCTTCAGCTTGATAATGAATGTACCCTGGTTAGAACCCTGACCGGCGATGAAGTTGTAGCCCGTGATACGCATACGGCTGTCGATAGCGGGGTTGGTAGCGAGCATACGGTCTACCTCGTCCATCACCTCGTTGGTCTTCTTCATAGATGTTCCCGGAGGTGTTGACACTGTACAGAACACAGTGCCGGTATCCTCGTCAGGAACAAGGCCTGTCTTTGTCGTACCCATGAGCACTACCATTGCAGCGATAGCCACTACGACTGCAGCGATAGCGATAACGGGGCGCTCTACGAGCTTGCGCACGCCCTTGGTGTACTTGTCCTGCACCTTGCCGTATGCGGCGTTGAACGATGCGTGGAAGCGGTCTACCATCGACATCTTGCGCTCCTTGCCTTCCTCGTCCTTCGGCTTCAGCAGGATGGCGCAGAGAGCCGGCGAGAGGGTCAAGGCGTTAAGTGCCGAGATGATGATAGAGATAGCCATAGTGATACCGAACTCGCGGTAGAACGCACCTGACGTACCACCCATGAACGACACGGGGATGAACACCGAAGCCATAACGAGGGTGATTGAGATGATGGCACCCGAGATTTCGTTCATGGCGTCGATTGAAGCGAGCTTAGCCGACTTGTAGCCGAGGTCGAGCTTGGCATGTACCGCCTCGACGACCACGATGGCATCGTCGACCACGATGGCGATGGCAAGCACGAGTGCGGCAAGCGTAAGCAGGTTGAGCGAGAAGCCGAACGCGTAGAGGAAGAAGAATGTACCGATGAGCGATACGGGCACCGCAATCAACGGGATGAGCGTAGAGCGTGTGTCCTGAAGGAAGATGTACACCACGATGAACACGAGGATGAACGCCTCGCAGAGTGTCTTGATAAGGTCCTCGATTGAGGCGAAGAGGAACTCCGTTACGTCCTGCATGATGTCGAAGTGGATGCCCGGCGGCATTGATGCCTCCTGCTCCTTGAGGAGCTTCCTGATGTTTGTGGCAATCTCTGTAGCGTTAGAGCCTGCAGTCTGCGTAACCATCATTGTTACTGACGGCTTGCCGTTGTTCTTCGACTCTACGGTGTATGACAGCGCACCCATCTCTACGCGGGCTACGTCCTTTACGCGGATGGTCTGTCCGTCCTGTGTCGACTTGATGATCATGTCGCCGAACTCCTCCGGAGTCTGCAGACGTCCTCTGTAGCGGAATGTGTACTGGTACTGGTTGTCAGACTGCTCGCCTACCGAACCCGGCGCAGCCTCGATGTTCTGCTGTGCGAGAACGCCGGTGAGGTCGGTCGGAATCAAGCCGTAGCTCTTCATCTTCACCGGGTCAATCCAGAGGCGCATGGTGTAGTCTTTCTGCGAGAAGCACTGGCACTCGCCCACACCGTTCACACGCTTGATGGCAGGAACGACGTTGATGTTGGCATAGTTGGTGAGGAACTCGTCGTCGTAGCGGTCGTCGTCGGCTGTAAGACCGAAGAGGATAACGGTAGACGACTGGCGCTTCATAACCGTAACACCTGCCTTTGTTACCTCGGCAGGCAGCAGCGCAGAAGCCTGCGACACGCGGTTCTGCACGTTCACCTGACACATATCAGGGTCCATGCCCTGCTTGAAGAATACGGTGATAGAAGCCGAACCGTCGTTGGTGGCTGCAGAGGTCATGTATGTCATGCCCTCCACACCGTTGATCGACTCCTCAAGCGGCGCAATCACAGAGTTGAGCACGGTCTGTGAGTTGGCACCGGTATAGGCTGCACGCACCATGATGGTAGGCGGCGCCATGTTCGGGTACTGCTCGATAGGCAGCGACACCAAACCTAACACACCCAGAATGACAACCACGATTGAAATCACGGTCGAGAGCACCGGGCGCAGGATAAATCTATCTAATTTCATTTGTTTAAAATTTAGGAGTTAAGAAGTTAAGAATAATGGAGTTAAGCCATATGTCAAGCTACTTAATATGTTCTATTGGCTTAACTTCTAAGCTCTTAACTTCTGAATTCTTTATTTTCCGAATGCCTTCTTCAGCTTGCCAAGGTCGCCCTGAGCCTCGCCGAGCTGTTCTGTCTTCTTCAGTTTCTCAGCATACTGAGCCTCTGTGAGCGGCTTGATGTCCATGCCGTCCTGCAGCGAAGAAACGCCGTTCACCACGAAGCGGTCGCCTACGCTAAGACCTGAAGTGACGATGTAGTTCTTGCCGTCGTTCTGTGGGTTGACAGTAACCGGTGTGTACTTCACCTTGTTGTCCTTGCCTACAACATACACGAAGTACTTGTCCTGCACCTGAACCACTGCGTCCTGCGGGATGATAACAGCCGAAGAAGCTACGTGAGGCACTACGATAGAGCCTGAAGCGCCGCTCTTGAGCACGTGCTCGGGGTTGGGGAAGTCGGCACGCATAGACACTGTACCGGTGGTCGGGTCGATGACGCCGCTCACGGTAGCCACCTTGCCCGGATGCTCGTAGATAGAGCCGTCGGCGAGCTGCAGCTTCACAGCCGGATAGTTCTCAACAGCAGCGTGTACGCCGCCCTGTGTCTTGCTCATCTCCAGGAGGTCTTTCTCGGTCATAGAGAAGTAAACCTGCATTGTAGAGTTGTTAGAAACGGTGGTTAGGGGCTGCTGCGACGAAGCGCTCACGAGAGCACCAACGCGATAAGGCAGGTCGCCTACAACGCCGTTAGCCGGAGAGGTCACGAAGCAGAAGTTGAGGTTCTGCTTAGCCGATACGTATGCTGCCTGTGCCTGAGCGAGCTGGGCTGCTGCGCTCTCCATGGCGTTCTTTGTCGACGCAAGCTCGTAAGAACCGATTACGTTGTTCTTGAAGAGTTTTTCTGAGTTGTTGTATGTGAGGGTTGCAGTGTTGAGCTGTGCCTTAGCAGCGTTCACTGATGCCTTTGCCTGGCGTACGGCTGCGGCGTATGTCACGTTGTCGATGACGAACAGCAGCTGACCTGCCTTCACCGCCTGTCCTTCCTTAACGCAAAGCTTGGTGATGAAGCCTGACACTTTCGGGCGAATCTCCACGTCCTGCACACCTTTGATAGATGCCGGATAGGTGGTCTGCAAGTTTGCGTCCTGACCCTGAACTGTGCGCACAGCGTATTCGTTGTCGCCGAAGTTAGGCTTTCCGCCACTCTTTCCGCCGCCACATGAGGCGAGCACTGCAGCTAAGGCTGCAACCAATAAAATCTTTGTTTTCTTCATACCTATTTCTAATAAATATTTTTACCTTATTAATATATATATGTGTACTTTACTATTTTGCTTTTGAAGGGGATCAGGGGGTGCCCCAAGGGGGTGCAGTTGTCTCAACTGCACCAACCAAGCTATAGTTTAA
>DAVZJL010000003.1:7320-82817 GCA_052272805.1 Prevotella sp.
ACCTATTGGTGCAGTTGTCCCCAGGGGGTGCAGTTGTCTCAACTGCACCAACCAAGCTATAGTTAAAACCTATTGGTGCAGTTGTCCCCAGGGGGTGCAGTTGTCTCAACTGCACCAACCAAACTGTAGTTAAAACTTATTGGTGCAGTTGAGACAACTGCACCCCCTAACTGCACCCCCTAATTAGAAAACTAAACCGCGCGTTTAAGTTTTCTGTGTGCAAAGTTACTAAATATGTAAGTAAGTTGTAACGATAGCACACGCACATTTAACAACTTTTATTTCTCGTTGCACGTTTTTCGTCAAAGTAGTTTCCATTTTGACTACATAAAAACGCCACTTAACGAATACGAAAGTAGCGTTTAGGTCATCGTGCTGCGAACGCAAACGATGCAGACGGCGAACGCAAACGATGCAGACGGCGAACGCCACCCACGTCGGCGGCGAACGCAAACGATGTGGGTGGCGTACGAAGAACGATGAAAAAAGTAGAATGTAAGTGGAGCTAAAGTGCAAGTCCCATGTCGCTCGCCTTCTTCATGAGCAGCTGCATGAGTGGCTCGCGCTCGTTAGCTACACGATTGTCGAGCACAGCGTCCTTCAGATACTGCTTCAGCTCGCCCACCTGCCTGCATGGCGGCAAGTTGAACATCTGCATAATCTCATTGCCGTCGATGACGGGCTGCAGCAGACGCTTGTAGTCGCGCTCCTTAAGGTCGGTGAGCTTCTCGCGCACCATGCGGAAGTTCTCGAGGAAGCGTTTCTTGCGCACCTCGTTCTTGCTCGTGATGTCAGCCTCGCAGAGCATCATCAGGTCGTCGATATCGTCGCCAGCATCGTTGAGCAGACGGCGCACAGCCGAGTCGGTCACCTCCTCATCGGCTATCACGATGGGGCGCATGTGCAGGTCTACCATCTTCTCTACATACTTCATCTTGGCATCCATCGGCAGCTTCATGCGACGGAAGATGGCGGGAATCATCTTCGCTCCCACGTAGTTGTGGTTGTGGAACGTCCAACCGATGGTGGGCTCCCAACGCTTCGAGCGCGTCTTGCCCACGTCGTGGAACAGAGCCGCCCAACGCAGCCAGAGGTTATCGCTGCGCTTCGCCACGTTGTCCACGACCTCCAGTGTGTGGTAGAAATTGTTCTTGTGCGCCTTGCCGTTGCGCGTCTCCACCACGTCGAGCGCACTCAGCTCGGGTATGATGAGCTGCAGCAGTCCGCAACGCTGCAGCTCTACGAAGCCGCGCGAGGGCTGCTGGGTCTTCATTATCTTGTTCAGCTCGTCGGCGATGCGCTCGCCGCTCACTATCTTTATGCGCTCGGCGTTGCGTCCGAGGGCATCGAACGTCTCCTCGTCGATGAAGAACTTCAGCTGTGCCGAGAAGCGCACGCAGCGCATCATGCGCAGCGGGTCGTCGGAGAAGGTGATATCGGGGTCGAGCGGTGTGCGTATGATGCCGTCCTCGAGGTCGTAGATGCCGTCGAAGGGGTCGACCAGCTCGCCGAAGCGTGCATTGTTCAGGCATACCGCCATGGCGTTGATGGTGAAGTCGCGGCGGTTCTGGTCGTCTTCGAGCGTGCCGTCCTCAACCACGGGCTTGCGCGAACCGCGATTGTAGCTCTCGCGGCGTGCGCCCACGAACTCCACTTCGGTGTCGTAGAACTTTATCTGCGCCGTGCCGAAGTTGCGGTAGACGGCGAGGTGGGCACGCCAGCGTCCTGTCTTCTCGTTCTTACCAAGTGCTTTCTGCAGCGCCTGCGCCACCTCGATGCCGCTGCCCACGACCACTACATCGATGTCGTTCGTCGGACGCTCAAGGAAGATGTCGCGCACGTAGCCGCCCACGAGGTAGCACTCTACGCCCATTTGGTCTGCCACTTCGCCTATCTTATGGAATATCTTTTTGTCGAGAATCTGTGCCAATTCGGCATCTGTGTATAGCTTCATACGTATAAAATCCTGATTATAACTTGCAAATCGAGTGCAAAGTTACAGATTTTTACAGAAATTAAGGTGTATTGGCGGAAAATTTGTACCTTTGCGCACACAATTAAGAGGGGTATAAGGGAGAGATACAGTTTGATTATTAAATCATATAATTAACTAAATAAAAACAAAAAGACAATGAAAATCAAAAAGACAGCATCTACACTGTTCCTCATCGCGCTGCTCTGCCTCGGTGCAACAAAGGCGAAGGCACAGGTTAACGCACAGTTGTTCTACGATTTCGGCAGCGACCGCAAGTTCGCAACGCTTACGCTTGAGATGTTCAAGCAGGACAAATGGGGTAACACCTACTTCTTCATCGACCACGACTTCAACTACGACCAGCACGTTGAGGGGCCGAACCTCGCCCCCGGCGGCACATACCTCGAGATAGCACGCTGCCTCAACTTCTGGCAGAAGTCGGCTATCAAAGACCTCTCGCTGCAGGTGGAGTACAACGGCGGCATCACAGCATCCTACCCCATCAACCACGCCATGCTCGCAGGTGTCGACTACTTCTTCCATAGCAAGGACTTCAAGAACACGCTCAACCTCAAAGCACTCTATAAGTATATCTGGGAGAACAAGCAAAGCGTGCCTATGCAGTTCACCGTGGTGTGGGCTATGAACGACCTCTTCGGCGTGAAGGGCTTGAAGTTCGACGGCTTCGCCGACTTCTGGTGGGAGGATCACGCTGTCGACTTCCGCGCCGACGGCACATGCGACATGAAGAGCACCGTGTTCATCACCGAGCCGCAGCTCTGGTACAACGTGGGTCAGCACTTCGGATGCAACAACCTCAGCCTCGGTACAGAGATTGAGCTTTCTAACAACTTCGGCTCTACCGGCGGATTTAAGTGCCGCCCGTGCTTGGGTATGAAGTGGGAGTTTTAAAAGTAAAAAAGCCCCTCCCAACCCTCCCCATCGGGGAGGGCTCTCAAACTCACACCCCAAGGCTTAAAGAGGCCTAAAAAGGCTTAGTTCGGCTTAAGCTCAAGCTATTCCCAAAGGCTTAAACTCAATAAAAAAAAACAATGCTTTCAAAACTTTTCGGCTTCGACCCGTCGAAGCACAACATCAAGACTGAGGTGATGGCTGGCATCACCACCTTCCTCACCATGGCGTACATCCTTGCCGTCAACCCGAGCATCTTCAGCAACCTCGCTGACAAGGGTATGGACACCAACGCGGTGTTCACCGCAACGGCACTCGCCGCCATCATCGGCACACTCGCCATGGCTATCTACGCCAAGAAGCCCTTCGGACTGGCACCGGGCATGGGCTTGAACGCCTTCTTCGTGTTCACCGTATGCCTCACCATGGGCTACTCATGGAAGTTTGCGCTCACCGCTATCCTCATCGAGGGTTTCATCTTCGTCGTACTAACACTGACAAAGGTGCGCACACTCATTGTCGACGCAATTCCGGCGTCTATCAAGCGCGCTATCGGTGCCGGCATCGGACTCTTCATCGCCTTCATCGGACTGAAGAACGCTGGCATCATCGTCGAGAACTCTGCCACCTTCGTCACCATCGGCAACATGACCGAGGGCACAGCGCTGCTCGGTGTGATTGGCATAGTGCTCACCTCGGTGCTCGTCATCAAGAACGTGCCGGGCTCGCTGCTCATCGGCATCCTCGCCACAGCACTCATCGGCATACCGATGGGCGTAACCCACTTCTCGGGAGTGGTAGACACACCTCCGTCGGTGGCTCCGCTGTTCTGCCAGTTCGAGTTTCACAACATCTTCACGCTCGACATGCTCGTGGTGATGTTCACCTTCCTCTTCATCGACATGTTCGACACCATGGGCACACTCGTGGGCGTTTGCACTAAGGCGGGCATGATGCAGAAGGACGGACGCATACCGGGTCTGAACAAGGCGTTCATGGCTGATGCCGTAGCCACAATGGCTGGCGCGTGCCTCGGCGCAAGCACCACTACTACCTACGTGGAGAGTGCGGCAGGCGTAGCGCAGGGCGGACGCAGCGGTCTCACGGCGTTCTCTACGGCTATGTGCTTCGCTGTGGCTATGTTCTTCGCGCCGTTGTTCCTCTCCATACCGGCTGCTGCCACTACTCCGGTGCTCGTCATCGTGGGTCTGTTCATGCTCACACCGGTGAAGGACATCGACCTCGACAACTATGCTGAGTCGATACCGGCGTTCATCACCATCGTGATGATGCCGCTCACGTACAGCATCTCCGACGGCATCCTCTGCGGTGTTATCTCGTACGTGCTTATCAATATGCTCTGCATGAACTGGAAGAAGCTCAACCCCACACTCTATGTTCTCGCCGCGCTGTTTATTATGAAGTACATCTTCATCTAACATCGAGACATCTTTCAAACCAATACGCAACAAAAAAAGCGAGGCTTTCGTGCCTCGCTTTTTTTTGTTGGAGTATTTATGTTTATTGCCGTTTACTCAATCGGCGAACTGTTTATAAATCGTCAGGGTCGTCAGTCCAGCCATCGAAGTAGACTCTTGACGCTGAGTGTGCACCTCCCCAGGAGTCGCCTGAGCTTGCAGACCTACTATCTAATTCACCAGTGACACTCGTTCCGTTCGTTTCTATTTTTCCTGAACCAGCCATAATTGTTGTACAACACATTTCAACAACGTTTATTTTAGGGGCAGTATATAGTTTCTTATTCATGATTATTCGCTTGTACTATGTTTTTTCTTTAATTCAGTTTCATTGTCAATCAGGCTACTTCACCAGCACTTTCTTGCCATTCTGTACATACACGCCGTGCAGACCTTCGAAGCTTGTGCCTACGAACTGACCCTGTAGGTTGTAGATGCGGTTATCGGTTGGCTGCTCAACAACAGTCGTAAGCTCGTCGATAGCGGTTGTTGCGCCGTCGATATTAGCACGCAGAGCTGCTGAGTTGGTGTCTTTCGGAACGATGAAGAACGCACGCATACCCTTCATCTTTGTGCTGCCCTTCGCCGGTTTGTAGAACTTGTCGCCGTCGCCAAGGAAGAGGTTTGTGCCGTCGTCAAGAAGGTCGGTCTTTGCGCCGTATGTGCCCTGCATAAAGAAGCCATTCTCGCCTAACTGCACGGGGTCACTCTCTACGATGTTCACGCCAGTGAATGAAGGATTTACCACCTCCTTAGTAGGCTTCACGATGTAAGGCTTGCCTGCCTCGATAGTAGTAGAAGCAGCGAAATTCATCACGTTGCCATTCATCGAGCCGAAGGTGTAAACCAATGTGCCTACACCAAACTTCTCAGCAATCACGTCTGCAGAGATTGTGAACGGCACACAGAACGAGTTCCAATATGCGGGGCTCAGTGTGCGCTTAAGCTGCACGTCAACATCATTCTGAGCATTGAACGAATTCACAGTTACCTCATCAAGCGTATTGCTCACAGTGGTTGTGCCTGCGCTATAATCATTTGTTACGACACGAATATAATTGTACTTAGCTCTACTTTCCTGTTTTGTTCCTTCGCCTGAACCAACCTTAATAGTAGAAAGACTGAAGAATTGTTTCTTGTAGTATTCTTCAGAATACTGATTTATTATTTCTTTAGAGAATACAACTGTGCCATTCACTACAAATCCTTTCTCACTTGACAATTCCACTCTCAACATATTTCCATCAAGTAAAGTAGAACTTCCAAAGGCTGTAGCACCTCCACTGAGAGGATTTCCTACTAAATACGCAGTAATACCACCGGATGTTTTATACATATGAATATTAACTGCCTTAAAGGTTAGTATGTCATCGCCAATAGAGAACAAATCTTCAATTCCTGTACCACATGTGCTGATATCAATCTCAGCAATTACTTTCTGTATTGTCCAATCAATATCAGTTGCGTCTACAAATTGAGTTCCAACGCCTTGATAATTCTCACGCAAAGTTGACACGACAGAGCCTTCAGGCAAAGACCGATTTGTGATATTAGCCTTTACTCCGAGATCTGCTTCCTTAAGGATCCAGCATGAACCAGCATCACTACTTCCTGAATCTTTCCACAGACCAACAGTTATAGATGAGTTTGCACCATTTCCACCATTATAATTCAGATAGCGGTCTTCGTCAATAGTGCCATCTGAAGCATACGGGCGCATTTGGTATCCCGAGTGGGAACCATTAGTACAGGAAGTGATTTCAAAATAACAACCTTCTGCTTTTGTATCACTCAACTTAAGAAAGCCTTGCTTATTATCATATGAAGCAGCAAGATCATAAGTGACCCATTTCTTTGCAGAATAGTTGTAGATGTAATAAGTGTTCGACTTTCCAGCAACGGCATAGAAAGCAAAGGAAGCTGCATTAGCCGGACTGTTAACTACAGAATACAAATTAACATTCCAGTAACCATAATCTATGGTGACATTGTTAAGTACATTAACATTATTAATAGTGTAAGCAAATTCTGGTCTTCCGAGAGACGGATCCGTAGAAGATGCTTGCAATGTAGCGGTGGTTTCGGCTAAAGTTTTACCCCCCCCCGATTAAAAATAGCAATGCAAAGATTGCAATGATTTTGTTTAAGTTAAAGGTCTTCATATTTAAGCTATTAAGTTGTTAGATATTTTTAGTTCTTTATACGTAGTTTGTACTATTGTTCAGGCATATCAGAATATGAGCAACAAAATTAAGTAATTATTTTTTACGCACAAAAGAAAAATAAAACAATTTGCTCTTGAAGCCTTAAAATTTAACTATTCAGGTTCGTATGTCTAAATATTAATTAAATAAGGTGGGGATTACATCGCGAATACGCAGAATTGTTGTACTTTTGCCGAGCAATGAAGAAATTAACACTCATAACATTAATCGCCTTGACGCTCGCTTCGTGCGCCAAGACCGACGACGAGCAGGCGCGCGAAATGCTCACACGCATACATACGCTCTACGAGAGTGGCAACTATCGCGCCACGCTCGACTCTATCACGCTGCTGCGCGACCGCTACCCTGCTGCCATCGAGGTGCGCAAGGAGGCACTCGTGGTGTGGCAGAACGCATCGCTGAAGATGGCGCAGGCGGATGTGGCTGCCACCGACGTGCTGCTGCAACAGACGATAGCGCAGCTCGACACCACAACCAACCGCTACCAACGCAACATGCTCGGCGTGAAGCGCGACTCGCTGCAGGCGCGCTACGACGCTATGTGCGGTGTGGTGAAGATGATCAGGATGCGACAGAAGAACGAACAGAACAACCTGAGCAAAACAGAGAAGTAAGCGCAGAAGTAGTAAAAACACAACTACGTTTGCTCAATTCATAAGTTTTTTGTATTTTTGTGCCGATTTATGGATACTACAAAGACAGAAGAACAGTTTAAGAGAGTGATGGACGAGTGTCGCACGCTCTTTGCGAAGAAGCTCCATGACTATGGGGCTTCGTGGCGTATATTGCGCCCATCGTCGCTCACCGACCAGCTTTTCATAAAGGCAAAGCGCATACGCTCGCTCGAGACAACGGGCACTTCGCTCGTTGGCGAAGGCATACGCCCCGAGTTCATAGCACTCATCAACTATGGCATCATCGGACTAATACAGATAGAGAAGGGCTTCGTAGACACCGTAGACATAACGCCCGACGAGGCTCTCGCGCTCTACGACGTTCACGCCAAGGAGTGCCTGGAGCTGATGCTGCGCAAGAACCACGACTACAACGAGGCGTGGCGCGATATGCGCATCAGCAGCTACACCGACTTCATACTGACAAAGATACAACGCATAAAGGAGATTGAGGGATTGGACGGCAAGACACTCGTGTCGGAAGGCATCGACTCCAACTATATGGACATCATCAACTATGCGTGCTTCGGAGCGATAAAGATGACGGAGTAATGCAGAAGCTAAGGATTACAGCCGTAAACGTCTGCCGGTTCGTGCTCGCTGCCACGTTCATCTTCTCGGGATACGTGAAGGCTATCGACCCGTTAGGCACGCTCTACAAGCTGAAAGACTACGCCGCAGCGATGCCGCTGAACGGTCTGCTGCCCGACTGGGTGCTCGTCGGCGTAGCGATAGCTTTAGGTGCATTGGAGTTTGCGTTGGGCGTGTTCATGCTGTTCGCCGTGCGCAGACACCTCGTATCGCGCATCACACTCGCCTTTATGACGGCGATGACGGTGCTCACGATATGGATATTCGTAGCCGACCCAGTGAAAGACTGCGGTTGTTTCGGCGATGCGCTGAAGCTGACCAACGGCGAGACGCTGCTGAAGAACATAGTGCTCGTAGCGTGTGCCGCACTCGTGGCATGGCGGCCGGCGGATATGGCGCGCTTCATATCGCGCTCCAACCAGTGGATAGTGCGCTACTACACCGTGGCGTACATCGTCATAACAAGTGTCTACTGCCTCTACACACTGCCCATCTTCGACTTCCGACCATACCACGTGGGCATGAACATAAAGCAGGGCATGGAGATACCCGAAGGCGCAGAGCAGCCGGAGTTTGAAAGCACGTTCCTGCTGAAGAAGAACGGCGAGACGCGCGAGTTCACGCTCGACAACTATCCCGACTCAACATGGGAGTACGTAGACACCCGAACGGTGCAGACAAAGAAGGGATACGAGCCCCCAATACACGACTTCGCGCTGACCACATGCGACACGGGCGAGGACATCACCGAGCAAGTGCTGACGAAGAAGGGCTACACCTTCTTGCTCGTATCGCCCCGACTGGCAGTGGCTGACGATAGCAACTTTGGCGATATCGACCAGATATACGAATACGCGGAGGAGAACGGTGCCGACTTCTACTGCGTGACGGCATCAGCCAACAACGAGATCGAACGCTGGCGCGACCTCACGGGGGCAGAATATCCGTTCTGCAACGCCGACGAGACAACGCTGAAGACAATGATACGCAGCAACCCCGGACTGATTCTGCTGAAGGACGGCACGATAATAGGCAAGTGGAGCCACAACACGCTGCCACAAACCGACGACCTCACAGCCCCACTGCAGCAGCTGCAGATAGGAGAGGCGCAGAACGATAGCACACCCGAGCGTCTACTCATCGTGCTGCTCACGTTCTTCCTACCGCTCTCGGCACTCGCTATAGCCGACAGACTGTGGGCATGGTCGAAATGGATTAGAAACAAACAAAGCAATAACAGAATATTTAATCTTTTTAAAACAGAAAAGAAAATGAGAAAGAAAATTGTAGCAGGTAACTGGAAAATGAACATGAACCTGCAGGATGGCGTTGCTCTCGCAAAGGAAATCAACGAGGCACTTGTAGCTGACAAACCTAACTGCGACGTAGTGATCTGCACTCCGTTCATCCACTTGGCTTCTGTAGCTGGCGTACTCGACTCTACAGTAGTAGGCCTCGGCGCTGAGAACTGCGCAGACAAGGCTCATGGTGCTTACACCGGTGAGGTTTCAGCAGAGATGGTAAAGAGCACAGGTGCTCAGTACGTTATCCTCGGCCACTCAGAGCGTCGTCAGTACTACGGCGAGACAGCCGAGATTCTGAAGGAGAAGGTAGACTTGGCACTTGCTAACGGCTTGAAGATTCTCTTCTGCTGCGGCGAGACTCTCGAAGAGCGCGAGGCAGAGAAGCAGAACGAGGTAGTAAAGGCAGAGCTCGAGGGCTCAGTATTCCACCTCGATGCAGAGGCTTGGAAGAACATCATCATCGCTTACGAGCCGATCTGGGCTATCGGTACAGGCAAGACCGCTACATCTGATCAGGCTGAGGAGATGCTCGCTTACATCCGCTCTACAGTAGCAGAGAAGTACGGCGCAGAGGCTGCTGAGGAGACATCTATCCTCTACGGCGGTAGCTGCAAGGCAAGCAACGCTCCTGAACTCTTCTCTAAGCCGAACATCGACGGTGGCTTGATCGGTGGTGCTTCGCTGAAGTGCGCTGACTTCAAGGGCATCATCGACGCTTGGAAGAAGTAATTCTAAGGAATAGCATTGAGGGTGTGTCAAAATTCAATGCTCATTAATCGCTATATACCCAGGGCTTGCCCTGGGCTATGTAGTGCTGCCCCTTCGGGGCGTACCGCTTACGACTTTTGACACTCCCTCATCTCCTCGTCAACTTGTCAACTCGTCAACTTGTCAACTTGTCAACTCGTCAACTAACAAAGCAATGAAACGTCTTTTTATTCTCTCATGTCTCATCGTCTGCATCACTACCATCGCACACGCACAGACCTACACCCAGCATCTGCAACAGAAAATAGCAGGCAAGGGAAGCGTGGTTGTGACACAGAGCGAGGAAATAGACCAGTTGGTGAACACTGCCAACGTAACCCCAAAACAGCAGGAGGCTGCACACAAACCTACGCAGCCCACAGTAAAGACAAACAAGCATCAAGAGCACGAGACTGCAACCCACAACCACACACCGCGACACGAAGCCACTACGCCGCACAGCAGTAACACTGAGGCAACCGCTACGGAGCCAGCATTGGACACAAGCAAGAAGGTGATGCGCCGTGCATACAAGACGAACGGCTACCGAGTGCAGGTGTTCGCCGGTGGCAACTCACGCAACGACAAGATAAAGGCACAGCAGGCTGGCAACGCGGTGAAGGCTGCGTTCCCAAGTCACCCGATATACGTACACTTCTACTCGCCCCGCTGGATATGCCGCATGGGCAACTACCGCACATACGAGGAGGCAAGCGCTGTATTGGCGCAGGTGAAGAAGTTGGGATATAAGCAGGCGTGCATCGTGAGCGGAAAGATTTCCGTTGCGTATTAGAATTTTGAATTTTGAATTTTGAATTGTCGGCTGCGCCGATGAGGAATTATTCAATGTTGAATTCAAAATTCAAAACTCAAAACTCAAAATTCAAAATTCAAAACTCAAAATGCGCGCAGCGCACAACTCAAAACTCAAAATTCAAAATTCAAAACTCACAAATGGTTACTCCGGAATTCAGAGAGGGCTTGGACGACCTTGCCTCACACTATAAAAGCATATTAAGCCTATTAGGCGAAGACACAGAACGCGAAGGACTACAGAAGACACCGATGCGCGTGGCAAAGGCGATGCAAGTGCTCACACGTGGCTACTCGCAAGACCCACAGAAGGTGCTGACGGACGCACTCTTCAAAGAAGACTACAGCCAGATGGTGGTGGTGAAGGATATCGATGTGTTCTCGCTCTGCGAACACCATATGCTGCCGTTCTACGGCAAGGCACACGTGGCATACATACCGAACGGATACATCACCGGACTGAGCAAGATAGCACGCGTGGTGGACATCTTCTCGCATCGCCTGCAGGTGCAGGAGCGACTCACACAGCAGATACGCGAGTGCATCGAGCAAACGCTGCACCCACTCGGCGTGATGGTTGTGATAGAGGCAAAGCACATGTGTATGCAGATGCGCGGTGTGGAGAAGCAAAGCTCTATAACCATGACGAGCGACTTCTCAGGAGCATTCGAGCAGGCGAAGACGCGCCAGGAGTTTATGAACCTCATCAACTCCGACTCGCACAAGTTCTGATAAAAGTAAAAAAGTAAAAGAGTAAAAAAGTAAAAAGAGATGAAAACCACAAAGAAATTGATGTTGTTTGTTGCGACACTGTTCGTTGCAACATTCGCACTCTCATCATGCTTAAATGATGACAACGACTACAAGGTGCCCACAAAGGAAGAACAAGCAAACTATCAAAAATTGATGGCAGGTACATACGGTTCGGTGGTACGCTTCTACTACCAGAACTATAACCAAGCTGTGAAGTACGACTCAATCAAGCACTACAGCTGGGACGTGACCGCCGACTCAACCATCACTATGCGCGACTTCCCCATATGCAAACTCGACTCGGCTATCTTCATTCCGAAGAACGACAACAGCACAAGAGCACAAGAGCTTGCTGCGCTGCGCACAGCAATACATGAGTCGCAGAACACCGTGACGGCGTTCACCTCTAAATACTTCGTGCCAAACACAAGCTACCAACATCAATACGGTTATAAATTTGCAGTGTTCCCGAAGACAATCAAGCAGAGTTTCGTCTACAATGGCAAGGCGCACGACGTGTACTTCATCTTTGACCTCTCAGGCTACATCGGCACTTATGCTTCAAACAGCTTTGTCGACAAGATATTCGAGTATAACATGGTGCTCTCGGGCATCTGCGTAGACGAATATAAGGAGAACAAACTCATCTCAGACATATACTTCCGCCAGGTTCTGATGACCTGCACAACAAAATAAAAACGAACTATATGAAGTTCATTTCATGGAACGTAAACGGACTCCGCGCTTGCGTGCAGAAAGACTTTGAAGAGTCTTTCCGCACGCTTGACGCGGATTTTTTCTGCCTACAAGAAACCAAGATGCAGGCAGGACAACTCGATCTTCAATTTGAGGGTTACACATCCTACTGGAACTATGCCGAGAAGAAAGGATACTCGGGCACGGCTATCTACACGCGACACACACCGCTCAGCGTGACGTACGGCATCGGCATTGATGAGCACGATCACGAGGGCAGAGTGATAACGCTTGAGATGGAGGACTTCTATCTCGTGACGTGCTACACACCGAACTCGCAGGACGGACTGCGCCGTCTCGACTACCGCATGAAGTGGGAGGACGACTTCCTGCAGTACATCAAGGGTCTGGACGCAAAGAAGCCGGTGATAGTGTGTGGCGACCTGAACGTGGCGCACGAGGAGATTGACCTGAAGAACCCGAAGACGAACCGCAAGAATGCGGGTTTCACCGACGAGGAGCGTGCGAAGATGACCGCTTTCCTCGGCGAAGGCTTCATAGACACTTTCCGCACGCTGCACCCCGACGACCCTACCTACTCGTGGTGGTCGTACCGCTTCAAGGCGCGCGAGAAGAACGCGGGTTGGCGCATCGACTACTTCATCACGTCCGAACGCCTGCGCGAGCGCATCACCAGTGCCGCTATACATAACGAGGTGTTCGGCAGCGACCACTGTCCTGTCGAACTTGTGCTCGATTAAACGCCTACTAAACTCATCGTATGGCGGACGCAATCGGTGCTAATTCAACGAAATATTTTCCTTAAAATACTTAGCTATATGCCGCATGAATGGTGTCGTGAACACGTCGTGCGGCATATTGCGATAATCGTATCGACGTATGCACTGCGATATGTACAGACGAGAACGCGCTCGCGAGAGGGCTACGTAGAACTTGCGTGCATCCTCAGCTAATAGGCGTGGGTTGTTGCGACTGTAGAAGTTGGGCATACGTCCGTCGACAGCGTCGAAGATGATGACGTTGTCAAACTCCAAACCCTTCGCCTTGTGTATTGTTGTGACGAAGATGCGCTCGTCGATGCTACTGCTTCCGCAGAGGTCGGCTTCCTTCAGCGTACTTATCTCCATGGCGTGGTTGGAGAGTTGCTCGTAGAGCGACGGCTCCGCTGTGCTATCAATCATATCCTTAGAGAGATAAGCCGTGACGTAGCGCAGGCCGCTAATCGGCTGTATCATATTGTCGGCAAGGAGCGCGTCGTAGAAGCGTTGCAACTCGGCAACCAGTGCAGGGGGTGCACTTGTCTCAAGTGCACCAACAAAGCAAGAGGTAACCTCATCTCTTACATACATACGTGCGATAGCCGCGCGATATATGTCGCCGTAATTGCGGCGCAATATATCGACACGCTGACGCACACGGGCATCGCTGAGGAACGTGCGCTGCCCCTCTACCCTTTCCTTTGCTTGTTTGTAGCAATGCACGACGACGCTGCGCGTTGCGTTCACGTCGTCGTCGGCAAGGTGCGAGTTCGTACCCTCCAAACCGAGCACCGTGAGCAGCGACTTCAGCTTGTGCTCGCGCAGCTCGGGATGCAGCAGTCGTACAAGGCGAAGCGAGTCGAGATAGTCGGTATGCGACTCGTGCAGGTCATACTCGGGTGCGTAGCGGCGCAGATTATGGCAGAGGATGTGCCAGTCGTAGTCGGCATTGTGTCCGAGCAGGCGGCATCCGTCGGCATACTGCATGAACTGCGTGAGCGCCTCGTGGTGCGAGAGCAGCGTGTGATGCTTGCGCTCCTCGATGATGGGGTTGACAATGTCGCCAAGCATGGCTGGTATCTCGCGGTCGGTTTCTACGTACACACAAAACTCGGAGCCGGGCACAACCACGCCGTTGTGCATCTTCACGGCAGCAATCTGTAGGATATCATCCTCAAAGACATTCAATCCGGTGGTCTCGGTGTCGAACACCACGATGGTCTGCTCCTCATAACTGCGCACGAAACGCTGCAAATAGGTGACGGTGGTGTTTTGCCCGTCAGACTCGTCTGCGGCAGAGCGCAGCAGGTCGGACGGCAGGATGGCACGGTCGAACAGAGCACGCACGAAGTTGCGCGCAGAAGCATTCGTCTCGTACACGCCCACCCCCTTCACGAGGCGTGCCCATGCAAGGAAGTTGAACTCGTTGTTGAGCACAGCGAGGTGCGCAAACAGCAGCTTCAGTTCGGGCGAAGAAAAGAGGTCGGAACCCGACACCTTGAAGTGTCCGACACCCAGGCGTGTGAGTTCGCCACTGATATCCTCTGCGTCGCGGTTGGCATTGACGATGAGCGCGGTGGTCGACTCGGGGAACATTGTGCGGAGGCGGTCGGCAAACTGCACGCAGTCGCGCACCTCCTGCTCGTAGGTCTCGCTGTAGAGCAATGCCAACTCGTTGCCGAGCAGAGGGACGTGCAACTGCAGTCCGGCATCGGGCAGCAGCGCAGGGTCGATATGCAGCTCTTCGGCTGCGAAGGTGTTGAAGATGTCGAGCAGATACTTCGGCGAGCGATGGTTCACCGAGAGGTGATGTAGCTGGCAAGCCGACTGCTGCTTGAGTGCGGTGAGCGTGTCGAGCTTCGCGCCCATGAACGAGAAGATGGCTTGCTGCTCGTCGCCGAGGAACATCACCGTGCGGTAGGCACGTGCGGTGAGGAGCTTTATGATAGCCAGCTGCAGCTGGTTGAGATCCTGCACCTCGTCCACCTGCACCCACGTGTAGCGTTTGTACTCGGTCTGCGCTGCGTCAGCGTTCAGCGCATCATAGGTGAAGAGCAGCAGGTCGTGGAAGTCGAGCAGGTTGTTCTGCTTCTTGTACTGATGATACTGTTGCGCCAGCTGCATCTTGCGCAGTAGGCGGTGGATTATCTGATAGTCGCCATAGTCAGCGGTGTCGGCAGTGGTCAGGTCGCGATATGTCTCCACATTATTATATATGTCGACCATCGCCGCCGCGTCGAACGCGCAGCCACGCACGCTGCAGATGCGCTGCATCGCCTTCACGTCGTCGGCATTGATGCAGTCGGTGTTGGTGCGCAATGTCTTCGGATGCCCCATAGCAATCTGGTGCATCATGCTCTCAAGGTGGAATATCACGGAGTATTCGCGTCGGCGCTTGAAGTCGCCAAGCACCGAATATTCGTCCTCGCCCATGTATCGCGCAAGGATAGAGATGGCATCGTCCTCATCGATGACGCTCGACTCGGCTGCTATAAGTCCGTTTCCAAATAGAAACTTCGAGCAGAAGCGGTGTACATTGCCCACGAACACGTCGCCGACACCACTGTCAGCAATGTTCGCACTGATGCGCTCGAGCATTCCGCGCGCTGCACGGTTGGTGAACGTGAGGCACAACATATCGGCATACGCCACCCCCTCAACATCGTGGGCACGGCGTATGCGCTCTGTTAGTATCTGCGTCTTGCCACAACCAGGCGATGCAAGCACAAGATGGAACCCGCCCTGCGCCTCTATCACCTCGCGCTGGCAAGCGTCGGGAGTAAAGTTCTGCTTAAGAAAAGACAGCATGTTCCACTTCATTCTTCAAAAAAGAAGACACATAACCTACACTCTGATAATAAAAACCTGAGGCTGTGTCCTGCAATCGTTCAAATGTCTCGGAGGTGTAAAGCACATCAAGAGCCTCAGACGGAGTGTAACCATAGGTAGACATCAACCAATCAGCCAACTCCACGGTCAACTCGTCCTTCATTATCTTAATCTGTTCTGGATTTAATCGTGTCATAAAGTTTTGAGTTTTTGAAGGGCTTTATCAGTTCCGAAGAAATATTGGAATGTTATACCCTTTGCATATTTTAATTCTTCTACAAGTCGCTGAAGCGAAATGATACCACCGAGATAACGGCGCAACTGATAGTTGACACCATCATCGGCAATCGGCCCATATACTATATCATAAGTATGGGACGGTTGACTTATTTTATTATTGCGATTTGTTAATACAAACTCAGCCCATTCTTCACTATAATCATCAAACATCTTTACAGACAATTCACCAGAAGACAACACGGACTCATCAAAATCAAACTCATTAACAATAACCTCACCACGCCTCATCTGCTCTACTTTGACAATGGCTAAATCTTCAGCCTGCTTATAATTGTCAGACAAATAGAACCCCTGTCCAAAATCCTTAAAAGGTTTTGAACGCTGCAAATCAGGTTTTTCAACCCTCATATTGGAACCGTGATACAACTTCATTGCAATTTTCCTCCGTTAAGTCTACAAACCTCAGACACCGCATCTACTGAATCCTCGAACGAAAAAGTATGCAATATGCCATAATGATTGTAGAAGTAATCCAGTCCTTTGAAACGCTTCAGATAGTTGTACGCTTGCTTGGGCATAATGCCAAACTTGGCAGCAAACTCGCTGACAAGGGCTATAGTGTACCCAACTGTATTATAGTCTTCCCTTGACATATCTATCCAAATTTAAACTTATTAGGTATATTGCAAAGATACATAGCATTTTTCTATCCTCAAAATAATATTTATAAAAACAATATATATAAATACAAATTGAAACCTTTATAGAATAAAAAATCCGATAAAAATAGATGTACCTCTATTTTTATCGGACAATACTATAAAACAATCTGACTTCTACTCAAACTCCACGCTGCCGAAAAAGTCGGGGCGATGGAAGTCGGGTTTCGGAAGGTCAATGGGGAAGAACGAGAGGAAGTGAGGGTGAGGCAGTTTGTCGCCGCACTTGTACACATTGCCCTTCACCTTCAAGCCGTCGAACGACGAGAGCGAGTGCTGATAGTAAGCCTCTACGGGCACGGCAAGGCAGAGTTGCCATGTGCGTTCGCCGGCGATGTCGTCGAAAGGAGTACGTCCCATTGAAGACCAGCGGTCGATCTTGTCGAGAACTGCCTGCGGAGCACGCTCGCGTCCCTCGCGCTTAGCACCAAAACCAATGAGCAAGTTGCCTGCTGCGTTACACTCGAGGTTGTAGTAGGTGCCGTCGGCTACGGGCGAGAGGAAGAGCTCGCAACATGAGTCCTCCCAAACGTTACCATCGTCGTGTGGAGCCACTGCGCGCACACACTCCTCTGTGACGCGGTAGTTGATAAGCAACTGCTTGCCGTTGTGAGCCATGCGTACCTCCATCGTGGGGCGATAAGGGAAAGCCTCAGCCCAGCAGTGGTTGCCTACTGCTATGAAATCTATATTAGCCTCGTCGAGCACACGACAGATGTCTGCAGCATTGACCGAAGCGGTGGAAATCTTCTTTATTTCTAATGTATTTGCCATAGTTTTAAAAGTAAAAAAGTAAAAAAGTAAAAAAGTAAAAGAGTAAGAAACGCTTTTTACTCTTTTACTTTTTTACTTTTTTTACTTTTTAAAGGTTGTTCTTCTCGATATCCTTGAAGTAGCGGTATGTGCTAACCTTGAGCTCGTCTGTAGCAGCCTCGTCAGCTACGATGATGCCGTGCTGGTGGAGCTGGAGAACAGAGATAGTCCACATCTGTGTAACCGGACCCTCAACAGCTGCCTGAAGCGCGCGTGTCTTGTTGTGGCCGTTTACGAGAATCATCACCTCGCGAGCAGACATCACTGTGCCAACGCCTACTGTGAGGGCTGTTGTCGGCACCTTGTTAACGTCGTTGTCGAAGAAACGAGAGTTGGCTACGATAGTGTCAGTTGTAAGAGTCTTCTGACGTGTGCGTGATGTGAGTGAAGAACCCGGCTCGTTGAATGCGATGTGACCGTCAGGACCGATACCACCGATGAAGAGATCGATGCCGCCTGCTTCCTCAATCATCTGCTCGTAGTGAGCGCACTCTGCTTCGAGGTCCTCTGCGTTACCGTTGAGGATGTGGATGTTCTCCTTCGGGCAGTCAACGTGGTCGAAGAAGTTCTTAGCCATGAATGAGTGGTAGCTCTCCGGGTGCGACTCAGGCAGACCTACATACTCGTCCATATTGAAAGTAAGGACGTTCTTGAATGAAACACGACCCTCCTTGCAAGCCTCAGCCAATGCGCGGTACATACCGATTGGTGAAGAACCAGTAGGCAAACCAAGAACGAACTTGTGATCGGGTGTTGGGTTGAACTTGTTGATACGCTCAATAACGTGCTCAGCTGCCCACTTTGAGAGCTGGTCGTAGTCCTTTTCAATGATTAATCTCATAGCGATAATTATTTAGTTGATTAAATTTTCAAGTTTAATAAGGGGGTATGTGTGTGCTGTTGTTAATTACAACTGCACGTACTGATTGTTGTTTATAAAACGTGCCCCGACATCTCATCGGGGCACGTCTGTGTTTGTTTGTAGTAGTAGTTGTAACTAAATAAGCAGTTATAAGTTAGTTGAAAATCGGTTTCTTCTAACATATTACGATGCAAAGTTACGCATTTAATTTATAACCCCCAAGTGAATGAGGCAAAAATGCTGATTTACATCAAGAATTTAAATGTTTATTACAACTACACGTATGTCTCAAGGAACTTGACATTGCCCTCAACCTTCAGTGTCTCGGTTGTAGCCGGAACGAGGATGCTCTCGCCGGCACGCAGCGTTGTGACGTTGCCCTCGTTGTCGGTGATGGTGCCTTCGCCCTTCAAGCCGATAAGGATAACGAAGCTGTCGAGCTCAGAGTAGTCGATAGTCATCGGCTCGTCGAGATCGTAAACGGCTGTGTTGAAGTAAGGACACTGCACGAGCGATACACCCTGGTTCTTCTCCGGCGTGTACTCTGTGCGGTAGTTGCTCTCAACGTTGTAGTTGATGCACTCTGCAGCCTGCTTTGTGTGCAGCTCGCGGTAGTTGCCGTCCTTGTCCTTGCGCTTGAAGTCGTAGATGCGGTATGTCACGTCGGATGTCTGCTGTATCTCTGCGAGGAAGCAGCCGGTGCCGATAGCGTGGATGCGACCTGCGGGGAGGAAGAAGCAGTCGCCTTCCTTAACGTCATAGCGTGAGATAGCATCGCAGATGGTGTCGTTCTCCACCATCTCTGCGTACTGAGTCGGAGTGATCTGCTGCTTCAGACCGCAGAGCAGTGTAGCATCAGCGTCTGACGGGAGCAGATACCACATCTCGGTCTTGCCGCGCTCTTTGCCCTGACGCTTTGCAATCTCGTCGGTAGGATGCACCTGTATAGAGAGGTCTTGGCGTGCGTCGATGAACTTGATGAGCAACGGGAACTCGTCGCCGAAACGCTGATAGTTAGCCTCGCCTACGAGCTTGCCTTTCAGCTCGTGTACGAGTTCGTTGAGCTTCTTGCCTGCGTACTCGCCGTTAGCAACTACTGTCTCGTTGCCTGGCACGCCAGAGATTTCCCAACTTTCGCCTACGTTTTCCTGCTGCACGTCGAGGTGCTTGAACGGAATAATCTTCTCACCACCCCAGATGGTTGACTTAAGGAGTGCGTTGAACTTTAATGGTTCCATAGTGTATTTGTTTCTGTTGTTTTGTTGTATTATAAGTATTCTGTTTAATCATCCTCACCGAACAACGGGTCCTCAGGCATAACCATAACCGGCTTCTGCTCGAACTCCTTCTGCAAGTTCTCGGGTACGTACTTCTTGTCGACTACAAGACGGAACATGTACTCGTTGAACCAGCGGTTAGACATGATGAGGCAGCCCTGTGCGCCGTTGTTCGGACCCCAGCTGTTCTCCACCTTCCACTTCAACGGATTGCCGTCCTTGTCGAGGTCTACGGCTACGAGAGTCATGGCGTGGGTCGATCCGCTGTCGAATGTAGCGATGCGGTCAGCCTTGTTCATCGGGAATGTTGTAGAGAAGAGCGAAGCGTAGTCGAAGTTTTCGGTGTCGAGATAGCCAAGCTCGCGGTCGAACTGCTTGCCAACATCGTAAGACGAGTACATCTTCTTGCCATCCTTAAGCGAAGCGATGGCGAGCTTTGCTATGTCCTCCATCGACAGGTTGAGATACTTCCAGTTGGTACCGTCGTACACGTGGCGGTCGTACTCCACCTCGTATGTCTTGTGATACGGGCGGCGCGGGTCGTTCATAACCATGATGAATGTGCCAGCGAGCTGTCGGCCTACTGTCTCGTTATAGAACTCAAGCGGAGTGTAGCGACGCGGTTCGCCCACAGGCTCGCCACAACGGTTGCGGAACTGGTATGTGAACTCCTTCACTGGTTCGCCCAATGTCATGGCAAGCATACGATAAACGGTTGAGAGCATCTCTGTCTTGCGTGCATCGATAGCCTGCGCTTTTTTGCCGTCAGCCACCATCTTGCGAAGCTCCAAGCCGTACTCGCGGAGCTTTGAGGATATGAGCGACGAAATCTTAGATGTGTTCTCTGCAGAGAAGGTCTCTGGCTGCACCGACTTAGGCACGAGTCCGTACTTCGGAGCAAGGTCGGCTGCGCCACAGAATGTGCCGCCATCGTTAAGCGGGTTCTTGAAGAAGAACTGTACACGAACATCGTCCATAGGCTTCTTGGCGTTGTCGATGACACCCTGCAGCATGAGGTTTGCTTTCTCCAACTGGTCGTAGAAGAAGAGATAGTCGTGAGAGAACTCCACCGAAAGCGAGTCGGCGTGGTGGCGTGCAAAGTCGGCACGGAACACGTTGAAGCTCGAGAACATCCAGCAACGTCCCGAACTCTTTTGGTCGTGGATAGACTGTTTTGTGGTTTCTACGCTAAAGTGTGTGTCGAACGTATTGCGGTTTGAGAAGTTCTTTGCGAGGTTGTCAATACGGTTGGAAGCCACGGCGTTGAACAGAGCCTTGTTCGTAGCGGTTGAACCCTGCGATTTCTCAATCTGCTGAAGCATCGAGGCTGAGATGCCGCCCTGCTTCTGTGCGCCTGCGGTTGTGGCAAGCGCAAGGCATAAGCCTAAAGCTAATGTCGTTTTCTTCATTTTATGTATTTGTTGTTAATGTTTCAGTATCTTCGTTTAGGAACTTGTCGAGGTCGCTGACGATGCGACGGTATTGCTCCGATGCCACATAGCCCACGTTGCGGCGCAGACTATACTCCACGCTGCCAACGCTCGACGTGTAGCACGAGAGTTCGTTGCGTTGCTGCGTAGCGTGCACACTCTGCCGAGTTATGTCGCGTTCACGCTCGCGTACCAGCGTGTTGCACACCTTCTTCATCAGTGGCACAATCACCTTGTCGAAGAGGTGATGACCTTGTATATATAGGTAAGTTTCGGAAGGCACAATGCCAAGCTTACGCAAAGACTCCTTCACCTCCAGATAGCTCTCCTTAGCACCTGGGTGTTGGCTTTGCAGCATCTTCACCTTGTGAGCCACACGGCGACGCAACTGCGCTATCGCAGCTGAAGCGTTCTCGGGCGACAGACTGCCCATCTCTATCGACCGAACGAAGTCGGAGATGGTGAACCGACGTTCTCCAACATTGCGATACGACCACACGTTCCACACAAAGAGCGGGAAAATGGTTGTGGAGAAGTCGGCAAGGAACGCTTCGAAGTCGAACTTCTGCGCATCGTTGAGCGTGACGGCTACGCACACGTTGTGTAGCGACGGGGCGTAGCACTGCATGTTTTCTATAGCGTAAGCGTAGGAGTGGAATATGTAGGGGTTTTCGAGTATCGTCTTCGACGAGAACGTAGCGCCCTGCGCCACATAGTCGTAGTCGGCATCAACGCACGCTATCATGTTTTTGCCCACTCCACCCGTAGCTATCATGCTCATTATCGCAGCCTTCTTGCCTCGCTCCAAGTGCTCAAGACGCGAAGGTAGCAACACTTCAAAATAGCGTTCATCATTCTCAAAGCGTGTGAGAACAGAACGCCAAAAGAATATGTCGTCGTAGCTTTCCACATAAGCCACGATGCGACGGCGTGCCTTCTTCGAGTTCAGACGGTTTGCCGCTCCTATGTATTGCGATGTTATGCAATCTGTAAGACGCTTGCCCATAATGAATGTTGAATTATGAGTGTTGAATGTTGAATGGTCGGCTACGCCGATTATGAATTATCAATGAAGGATTAATTCCTCATTCAACATTCCACACTCCACATTCTACATTTAATCTGTTATATCCGACACCTCTGTCACGCAATCAGCCCAGCCGTTCATTATCACCGCCGGCGAATGGGTGGTGAGAATAATCTGCACGTTGGGGTTGAGCGTGAGGATCAGGTCGATGAGACGTTGCTGCCAGTCGATGTGCAGACTCACCTCCGGCTCGTCCATGAACAGCACATACGGCTGCTGATCTTCCACGAGCACGGTGAGCAGTATGACGAGCATCTGCTTTTCGCCGCTCGATAGCTGGTAGGGCGTTAGCGTCTCGCCAACCTGCGAGAAGCGTATCTCATTCTCCGTGCGCACAATCTTCTTGCCTGTCTGCGAGAAGAGGTCGTCAATGAGGTTCTGGAACGTGGTCTTCGGTGCGGAAATCTGCTGCGCCTGAAGTGCTGCGTCAGCCTCGCCGCTCTGCAAGCTGGCGATGATACGGTTGCCTATGTTCACCTGATAGTCGAGATACTTGCGCTGCAGGAAGAAGATTTGCAGGTCGAGCTCGGTGGTGAGGTCGGTGAGCGCGGTGTTCAACTTGCCCACAGCGTCGAGGTTCAGCAGCGGACGGTCGAACGAGCGGATGACATCGTAGCGTATCCAGCGTGCATCTTCTGGCTCAACGGTGAGGCGAACGCCTTTGAGCATGTGGCTCGGAAACTCGCCACCTGCCGACAATCCTCTAATCACCTTATTTAATATAGTACTCTTGCCGACACCATTGATGCCGCTGAGGATATTCACTTTACGGTCAAGATTCCACACGATGTGACGTTTACCGCTCCACAACGAGTCGATTTCTATCTGCTTTATGTATTCGGAATATTTCATAGAGTTAGCTTTTTGTCTATACTTATCTACACTTAAGTATTCTTCAGACAAAGATATAAAAAAAAATCTATACCGCTAACATTTATTCAACAATTAACATTACAAGTTGCCACATCATGTAAATATATTCATTTTAAACTATGATATTTGCTTGTTTATTATTGTTAAATAAGCAAATATAACACCGAGAAGATGCAAATGTATGGATTATTTGCCGTATATTTGCACTCTGATATAATAACAACAACAAGGTATCTATTATTGAACATTATGAATTTATACAAGTTTGACAGTGTCGCCATTAGTCCGAGCGACGTTATTTCCCTCCACAAGCAAGACACATGGGAGCTCACCTATGTGGTGCATGGCAAGGGAACACGCACTCTTGGCGACGAAAAAAGTGAATTTAGCGACGGCGACCTTGCTTTTATTCCGCCGCACATCCCCCATTGTTGGACATACGACAACCATTATACCGACGAATGCGGCAGAATAGAATATGCCACATTGTCGTTCAAGACTGAGTTTATCGACCGCTGCGCGAGTGCTTTCCCCGAGATTACGGAACGCCTGGAGCAGCTCAAATCAGTTTCTTCTGTCATCACATTCAGCGGCAAACCACTTGAAGAGATGACCGAGATGATGCTTCGTATGCGTACAGAGAAGATGTCGGAGTTGCTGCCATACATCTTCCGCATCATCTTGCTGCTCTCTAAGCACGAGAGCGATGGTATAGTAATCGGTCGTTTCGCCGAAACCGACCGCACATCCGACCGCATCAATAAGGTGAAGGAGTTCTCGCTGGAGAACTACGCAAGTTCTATCACCATCGACATGATAGCCAACCACGTGGGCATGAACCGCTCGTCGTTCTGCACCTTCTTCAAGAAGGCTACGGGACAGACCTACATCACCTATCTCAACAAGCTGCGTGTCGACCGCGCGTGCTCTCTGCTGCGCGATGGTAAGCTCAGCATCACCGATGTCTGCTACATGGTGGGATTTAACGACGTGCCTTACTTCAACCGATGCTTTAAGAACAACCGTGGCATGTCGCCGAAGGAGTATGCCGATGGAGTGATCACACAGCGCCAGGTAATCAAATCAAGGAAGAAAAAAGATTAACAACAAAATAAAGCTAACAATCAAAAAAAACTCATGACTACTCTAACCATTATGATTATTGTGGCGTTCGTGCTCGGCTATGCATGTATAGCTACCGAAAGCCTGTTGAAAGTGAATAAGGCAGCCATCGCGTTGCTGATGTTTGTTGCTTGCTGGACGCTCTATATGTTCGACCCGATGCAGTATCTCACCGCTATACACGGGTACACTGGCGACCTTAGCGGTATGGCAGCAGCAGTGACTTCTATCATTCAGGAGCACTTGGGCGACACCTCTACAACGCTGTTCTTCCTCATGGGAGCTATGACTATCGTAGAGATTGTAGACCAGAACGGTGGATTCAACTGGGTACGCAAGGTGATGAAAACCAGTTCGAAACGCACGCTCCTCTGGCGTATCGCCTTTATGACATTCATCCTTTCAGCCATACTCGACAACCTCACAACGAGTATCGTGATGATCATGATTTTGCGCAAACTCGTCACCGAGCGTAACGACCGACTCATCTACGCCTCGCTCGTCATCATAGCAGCCAACTCGGGTGGTGCGTTCTCGCCTATCGGCGACGTAACGACCATCATGCTTTGGAACAAGGGGCTAATCACAGCGGTTGGAGTAATCAGCGAGATACTCGTGCCGTCGCTTGTGTCAATGATTATTCCGGCGTTCATCCTGCAGTATCAGCTGAAGGGCGAACTCCATATGCCGGAGATAAAGGAGGGTGCTGACGCTTCTGTTGGCGACTTCACCGAGCGTCAGCGCAAGGCAGTGTTCTGGATTGGTGTAGGCGGTTTGATGTTTGTGCCGGTATTCAAGAGTATCACACACTTGCCTCCGTTCGTAGGTATTCTGCTCGTGTTGGGCGTGCTGTGGACAACCACAGAGTTGTTCTACCGCCATCTGAAGCACGGACATGACGACGAGGGCACACAGAAGCGCGTTACCAACTTGCTCTCGCGCGTGGATATGTCTACCATTCTGTTCTTCCTCGGCATCCTCATGGCTGTTTCGTGCCTCTCTGAGGTGGGCGTGCTCACCGCTTTAGGCGACGGTCTGAACACCTTCTTCGATGGCAACCACTACCTCGTGACGGGCATCATCGGTGTGCTTTCGAGCATCGTCGACAACGTTCCGCTCGTTGCAGGTTGCATGGGTATGTATCCGGTTGCTGCTGCAGGCGACATGGCTGTCGACGGCATCTTCTGGCAGCTGCTTGCCTACTGTGCCGGCGTGGGTGGCTCGATGCTCATCATCGGTTCGGCTGCAGGCGTGGTAGTAATGGGCTTGGAGAAGATCACCTTCGGATGGTACATGAAGCGCGTCACATGGATAGCATTCGTGGGTTACCTCGCTGGTATCATAAGCTACTATCTCATACGCACATTCGTATTCTAAACGCCCCTAACTTTATAAAATCAATGTATAAATAAGGGTTCATTGGAAATAAAGAAACTTATAAACAACTCATTAAAGGTAAGTCTGTCGATAATGCTCGGCGGACTTATCCTTTATTGGATGTACCGCGATTTCGACTTCAAGACCGTGGCTCACACGCTCATGCATGGCATGAACTGGACTTGGATGTTGCTATCGTTCCCGTTCGGCATACTTGCGCAGATGTTCCGCGGATGGCGCTGGCACCTCACTCTCGAACCTATCGGTGAAAAGCCGCGCACATCGACGAGCATCAACTCGATATTCCTCTCGTATGCCGTCAGTCTTATAGTGCCGCGCATCGGCGAGTTCGCACGCTGCGGCATACTGCGACGCTACGACGGAGTGTCGTTCCCGAAGGCATTGGGCACGGTGGTCATGGAGCGAGCCATCGACTCTACTCTCGTCATGCTCATCGCCCTCACTACCTTTTTCCTACAACTGCACGTCTTCAACACGTTCTTTACCGAGACGGGCACCAACCTCGAGTCAATCCTCTCTAAATTCTCTGCCGCTGGCTACGCCGTGACTGTCGTTTGTGCGATAGCTGTGCTCATACTCGCATGGTATCTGCTGCGACGTTTCGCCATATATAATAAGGTGCGCGACATGGTACGTGGCATCTGGCAGGGCATTATGTCCATACGCACCGTGAAGCACCCATGGCTATTCGTGGCGTTCACCGTAGGCATCTGGGCGAGCTACTTCCTCCACTACTATCTCACGTTCTTCTGCTTCGAGGCTACGGCACACTTAGGTATGGCGTGCGCTCTCGTCACGTTCATCGTGGGCAGCATAGCGGTCATCGTGCCTACACCTAATGGTGCAGGTCCGTGGCACTTCGCGGTGAAGACGATGCTCATCCTCTACGGCGTAGGCGACGTGGACGCGCTCAACTTCGTGCTCATCGTCCACTCCGTACAGACACTCCTCGTCGTGGTGCTCGGCGTGTATGCGTGGACCGTTTTGTCCTTTACCAGGACAAAAAGTGGTGAGATGTTGTAGTGGTGATGTGGTGAGATGTTGTAGTGTTGACATATGCATTTGTCAACATCTCACCACCTCAACATAACAACATCATATCTCAACACCTCAACATATTATCATACTTAAAACCTTACAATTATGAGTGAAATCAGAAACCTTAACCCCGAGTGTATCTGGCGCAACTTCGACGCACTGACACAGGTGCCGCGCCCATCAGGTCATCTTGAAAAAGTACAGCAGTTCTTGCTCGACTTCGCAGCACGCGTAGGCGTGGAAGGCTTCAAGGACGCTGCCGGAAATATTGTGATGCGCAAACCCGCATCAGCTGGTATGGAGAACAAGAAGGGTGTCATTCTTCAGGCTCACATGGACATGGTGCCGCAGAAGAGCAAGGAGTCGACACACAACTTCGAGACCGACCCTATCGAGACATACGTAGACGACGAGTGGGTGCGCGCTAAGGGCACAACGCTCGGTGCGGACAACGGCATCGGCGTGGCTGCCATCATGGCTGTCATGGAGGACAAGACACTGGTTCACGGACCGGTTGAGGGTCTTATCACTGCCGACGAGGAGACTGGCATGTTCGGTGCTAACGACCTGCCATGCGACGAGCTGCAGGGCGACATCCTGCTCAACCTCGACTCTGAGACATGGGGCAAGTTCGTGATCGGTTCGGCTGGCGGCATCGACATCACAGCCACACTCGAATACAAGGAAGTGGAGACCGACAAGGAGGACGCAGCCGTTAAGGTTCTGCTGAAGGGGCTGAAGGGCGGACACTCTGGCCTGGAAATCAACGAGGGTCGTGGCAACGCCAACAAGCTCATGGCTCGCTTCGTGCACGAGGCAATCGCCGAGTTCGGCGCGCGCCTGGCTACATGGCACGGCGGCACAATGCGCAACGCTATCCCGTTCGAGTGCGAGGTGGTGCTCACACTGCCGAAGGAGAACGTGGAAGCACTGAAGGAGAACGTAGAGGAATGGCGCAAGCTGTTCAACCACGAGTTCCGCACTATCGAGGAGAACATCCAGTTCTTCACAGAGGACGTAGAGACACCGGCTTTCGAGACTCCCGAGGAGATTCAGGACAACCTGCTCGACGCTATCTACGGCTGCCACAACGGTGTGCTGCGCATGATTCCGGTGTTCCCGACTGTGGTTGAGACTTCTTCTAACCTCGCCATCATCGACATCGAGGGCGGTCACGCTTACTTCAAGCTGCTCGCACGCTCGGCTAACGAGAGCATGAAGGAGTACATCGCCACCACGCTCGAGTCTACATTCTCGATGGCAGGCATGAAGGTGGAGATGAGCGGCAGCTACGGCGGCTGGGACCCGAACACAGACAGCGAGATTCTGCACCTCATGGAGCAGCACTACCGCGAGCTCTTCGGCGAGGAGGCTATTGAGCAGGTAGACCACGCCGGTCTGGAGTGCTCTGTTATCCTCGGCAAGTATCCGCACCTCGACGTTGTGTCGTTCGGCCCGACAATGCGCTCGCCGCACACCACATCTGAGCGTTGCCTCATCAAGACTATCGCTCCGTTCTGGGAGCTTGTTAAGAAGACACTTGCAGAGGTTCCTGCAAAGTAAACAGCTTAGGAGGGTATGGCATCCCTGCCATACCCACGCAACCTACAAAACTATAATAGGAGGGTATGGCATCCCTGCCATACCCACGCAACCTACAAAAACTATAATAGGAGGGTATGGCAAGAATGCCATACCCTCCTATTATTTGTCACGTATCGGTCGACGCAGATGCTCGTATCGACCGACGCGGATGCTCGTATCGGTCGACGCAGATGCTCGTATCGACCGACGCGGATGCTCGTATCGACCGACGCGGATGAAAAGACACCACTACTTACCCAACGCTAACGGCTGCATTGCAGCCGTTTTTTCGTTATATACGTCTATAGAAACGCGGCGTGCACGCAGAGAACGCACGCAGGTGAAGTCGCGGAAGTAAGGGTCTTGCGACATATACCAGCGATGGTCGGCGATGCGACGCGTGCGGCGTGCCAACGCATCTACCTTCAGTGCCGAACGCACATTGACAACCGAGAGCATCCGGTTGCCATCGTCGAGAACAAGGGCGAGAACAAGGAATGAAGCAGGAGAGTTGTCGGGGTGGGAAGGTGTGAGCTTATGGTTGCGCATCGACGACGAGACGGTGATGTTCCAGCCGTGCTCGCTATTCAGCCGCTGCATAATCTGACGGAACACTTTGCCGTGCGACGATGTGTCGGTGATGTTGTGATACGCTATATACAGATGTATCATCTCGTGCAGCAGCGTCTCTTGAAACTCGCGCTCCGAGCACTCGTAGTAGGTGCTGATGCGTATGGTGAAGTCGGTGTACGTCCAGCGCAGCAGCTTGCGCACGCGGCGACACGACATGGTGCCGAGTCGGGTGCGAGCCTTCGACAGTGCAATACGAGGCACAGGCAGCTCATCGCCGAAATAATCGGCGTTGAACTGCCTGAACCATGTCTGCAATATATCTGTTGTAAGCGTCATCCTACTCGGCGCAATCAGGGTAAACGGAGTGGAGATATGCGCTCACCTTGTCAGACACGACAGTGGCGAGCACCACCTTGCCCTGTGGGTCGATGACGTAGACGGTAGGTATCCACTTCACGTGGTAAGCTTCAGCCACAGGCGACTCGCGCATTGGCTTCAAGTCGCTCACCTGCGTGTATTCGATGCCGAGCTTAGCCACGCCGTTCTTCCACGACTCGAGGTTCTTGTCGAACGACACGCCTACGAAAGCCACGCCCTTGGTGCCGAACTTCTTGTAGAGCTGCATGATGAACGGCGAGTCCTTGCGGCAGTCGGGGCACCACGAAGCCCAGAAGTCGAGCACTACGTAGCGTCCGCGCAGGTCTTTCAGCGCGAAAGGCTTGCCGTCGATGGTGTTCAGCGTGATGTCGGGCGCGTCGGTGCCTGCCTTCAGCAGGTCGGTGGCGTACTTCTGGTCGAGATCTGTAACCGTAGCCGCAGGAGCATCAGCTGGTGCCTGCGCATGGATGGCTGCGGGAGCTGCGATGAGCGCCAAAGCCATAAGCATAGTCTTGAGTGTATTCATATTCTTTGAGGTTTATAGTGATGCGAAGATAGTGCTTAAAATAAACAACCGCTACTCTTCCGTCTGCGTCTTAGGCCAATTGACAAGGAAGAGTTTCTCCGTGGCGCGCGTAAAGGCGGTGTAGAGCCAGTGGATATAGTCGGGCGTGAGCATTTCGTCGGTCATATAGCCTTGGTCTACGTAGACGTGCGCCCACTGTCCGCCCTGCGCCTTATGGCACGTGACGGCATAGGCGTACTTTATCTGCAACGCATTGTAGTAGGGATCGGCCTTGAGACGCTTGTAGCGTTCGGGCTTGGTGCGCACATCGGCGTAGTCTGCCATCACCTCGTCGAAGAGTTGCTGACTCTGCTCGCGTGTGAGTGCAGGTGCCTCGGTGGCGAGCGTGTCGGTGAGTGCCGTCACCTGCAACTCGTAGTTGTCGTAGTCGGGGAACTGCAGCCAGAGGTCGACGAAGTGGAAGCCGTAGAGGTCGCGGCGGTTGCGCACGCGCTGTATCACGGCACGGTCGCCGTTGGCTATGAACGCCGGTGCCGACGTGTCTTCCGACTTCTTCTGCTCAGTCCAGTAGTAGCTGTTCTTCACCACCATGAGCCAGTCGCCCGATGTCAGTTCCTCCTCGCGCCAAAGCACTTGGTTGCGTATGCCCTGATTGTATATGTTTGCACGCTTGTTGGAGCGCGTAACAACCATCGTCTCATCCATGCCCACCTGCGAATAGCTCGTAGCGAGCGACTCGATGAGTTCGTCGCCCGGCACACATACGATGTCGGGGAAGCCGCTGAAGCGTATCTTGGGCAGGGCGGTCGCCTCGTCGTGCGTAATCATCTGGCGTATCACCGTGGCGTTGTAGAGTATGCCCGACTGTTGGCTTTGGCGCAACACCTCGCGCAGGTCGCTTTCGTAGACGCTTAGTCCGTAGCCCGACATGAACGCTGAGGAGAGAGCCGGCGACTCCTCCTCGCCTACCGGCGGCAGCTGCGCCTTGTCGCCGATGAGCACCAGTCGGCAGTTGCGCCCCGAATAGACGAACTGCACGAGGTCGTCGAGCAGACAGCCCGTGCCGAACACCGACTCGCGCAAGCCTTCGTTGGCTATCATCGACGACTCGTCGACGAGGAACAGCGTGTCGGTCATCATGTTCGGGGCAAGCGAGAACGCACCGCCAAGCGACTGCTGGCGGTAGATGCGGCGATGGATGGTGGAAGCCGGCACGCCTGAGTTCAAAGCGAACACTTTCGCGGCACGACCCGTCGGCGCAAGCAGCACAACGCGCTGCTTCAACGCGAGCATCGTGCGCACGATGGCGCCGGAGAGCGTCGTCTTACCCGTACCTGCCGAACCGCGCAGCAGCATAGTAGCATGGTCGTCACGATCGGCGAGAAACTCGGCGAAGGTGTCGATGGCGTGCTGCTGGTCGGCGGTAGGCTCAAAGCCGAGTGCCTGGACGATGAGTGTCTTATAATTTATAGCGTACAATTCGGTTTTCTTTAAAAAAGACTACGGTTGGCAGAGCACGGTGCAGACACGGTCTTGGAAAGCACGACCGTTGCTGTGGTGCTGTATGCCCTGATTGATGATGGAGAATGCGAGGCGGTGGCCGTTGGCTGTCGTGCAATAGCCGGCAAGCGACGACACGCCCTGCACGGTGCCGGTCTTGGCGCGTACGTTGCCGGCGGTGAATACGCCCTTCATGCGCTTGCGCAGTGTGCCGTCCTCGCCGGCAATGGGCAGCGACGGACGCAGGTGCATGTATATATTGTTGTTCTGAAAGGCATAGCGCAGAAGGCGCACTTCGAGTTCAGCCGAGAGATAGTTGTAGAGCGAGAGTCCGCTACCATCGGCTATCTCGTAACGCTTCGGATTGAGTCCTACCTTAGATATCAGCCTATTGATTACGCTGCGTGCCTGCTTAGCCGAAGCCTGCATGGTGCCAGTAGATGCTGCCAACTGGTAGAACATCGACTCGGCGTAGAGATTGTCGCTGTTCTTCATCATGCGCATCAGTATCTGGTCGATGGTGTGGAAGCGACGGCAGATGCAATAGGCACTGTCAGGACGTTGCGACTCGCCAACGTTTGCCTCAACAACAAGACTATCGGAAAGGAGGTCGTTGACGAAACGCTCTACGAACGAATCCTTCCTGCTGATGAGCAACGGCGATAGCACGGGGTTGTCGTCATCCCAACACCAGCCTGCGCCAAACTGGTCGGTATCCTTCATCGACTTGTCGGCATAGATATTGCCACGTATGGTGTCGACTCCCATCTTGTGTATAGCCTCAACAAAGGCACGCATATCGTCGGAGTTGAAGCGTGGGTCGAAACCGCCCACGCAGTAGATATCACCCGTAAGCGTGCGGTCGTTCACCTCGCCGGTGTAGCATAGCTCTGTCTTGAACTGGTAGCTGCCGCCCAAGCGGTCGATGGCTGCTATCGCTGTGACGAGTTTCATTGTAGATGCCGGGCGCAGAAGCAGACGCGCATTGTGACTGTAGAGCACCGAGTCGGCATCGAGGTCGTACACCATCATTCCGACGGTGGATGTCTCGAACATATCGTGCTCAAGAAGATTGTCTAAATGCTTTGCCACAGCTATATTCCACGGCAATGCCTGCTCCGCCACCTTAAACGTGTCGGGCATCAGTGTGTCGGCAACCGCCGAACTGTCGTCTTCGTCAAACTCGACATCTGTCTGTGCCGTTGCTCCTGAAGCGACGAAGAACGCCACGAGTGTCAATACATATTTATATATATAGTCTTTCATGCTTGTTTGTAATGGTTGATGTCCATTTCTTAATTATCTTTGTCTTCATATTGTCTCTGTCTGCGCCGTATCTCTTCGATAAATTCGCTTGTCTGCTGCGGTTGCGCATACGTTATCTTTCCGCAACCGTATTCTATCACGATGTGGCGTGCCGTGAACAGCGTGCCGCGCACCGCACGTGCCGCGATTATCTCATTGACGCATATCGTCATGCTTTTGCCCAGTCTGCCACGCATGATGACGAGGTCGCCATCAGCGGTGAATGTGTAGGTGGTGTTCACCAAACGGTCTACACCTGTCGCGCCAAGCAACAGACACACAAAACCTAACGCAGGAGTAACACCACTGCGCACAAGAAAACACCACAGAGCTACAACTGCCAACAACACTATCGTTGCTATGCCCTGCAGGCTGACGTTATGATGGAAAGTTCGGTTCATAATGCAAATCTACACTTTTTTTGCGAGACAGGCAAACGATAAACAACAAAATCGCCTGAGCGTCAATCATTACTGTGACGCTCAGGCGATTTAATTCGAGTATCTATCAAATAATGTCTGCTGATTTTTATTAATCGCAACTCACGGTTTAGAAAATCGTGAGTGTGTACAGATACACCACTGCAGCAGGGAACGCCATCAGCGAAGAGTCGAAACGGTCGAGCATTCCACCGTGACCGGGCAGGATGTTGCCCGAATCCTTTATGCCGATGGTGCGCTTGAAGAGCGACTCAACAAGGTCACCCCATGTGCCGAAGAACACAACAACGAGACCCAAGCCCATCCACTGCGGTATGCTGAGAGCCACTTCGGCTGCGCCGTTGTGCAGAGCGGATGTCTCGTAGAAGCCTATGGCTGCTGCCATAGCCAACACGAGGAGTCCGCCACCGATACTTCCCTCCCAGCTCTTGCCCGGGCTGACACGCGGAAAGAGCTTGTGCTTGCCGAAGAGCGATCCGCTGAGGTAAGCACCCGTGTCATTAGTCCAAAGGAAGATAAAGACACTGAGCGGAAGGAGGTAGTTGTACACCACTCCATCGCCCGTAGCACGGAATGCGAGGACGTTGATAGTGGAGAACGGCAGTGCTATGTACATCTGCGCAAGCATTGTGTACGCCCAGTTGTTTATCGGATTCGGAGCCTTTGTGTACAGCTCGGCGATAAACAGATAGACGATGGTCAGCAAGTAAGGTATGAACACTGCTGACGGCACGATGCCCGAGCAGTAGCCTGCGATACTGAAGAACAAGTACACGCCAGCAACAGTTGTGATAAGACGGTTCGTCGTGACGCCCTCTATGTCGTTCACAATGCCCGTAAACTCCCAGATGGTGAGTCCTGTAACCAGTGCGAACAGAAGTATCATCGCCTCCGGACGCAAGAAGCACGTAACAATGGCTGCCACAAAGAGCACACCGGTGATGGTACGTACAATCAAGTTTTTCATTTTATCGCTCATAATGCTTACGTTTTTTATTTCTCAGTAGGTTCTGTCTTGTCGTCAGTCGGCTGCGCTGCCGAGTCATCAGTAGGAAGTGCAGCCTGCTTTGCCAACGATTCCTCGTGCTCCTTCTGAGCCTGGCGAACCACTTCGGGCATGTCCTCAAGCTTAGGAGTATTGTCCTCGATTATCTCTTCCGAGCGACTCACCCATGGACGCTTGCCGAATATGCGCTCCACATCCTCGGCGAAGATCACCTCGCGAGTCATAAGGAGTTCGGCGAGTTCGTTGTGTCCCTTTGCATGTTCCTTAAGCAGAGTCTTCGCACGTGCATACTCGTCGTTGACCATCTTCAGCACCTCGTCGTCGATAATCTTAGCCGTTGTCTCTGAGTAAGGACGCTGGAACTGATATTCCTGGTTGTTATAGTAGCAGATATTGGGCAGACGGTCGCTCATACCGGCGTATGCTACCATGCCGAATGCCGACTTCGTAGCGCGTTCGAGGTCGTTCATAGCGCCGGTAGAAATATGTCCGGTGAAGAGTTCCTCGGCTGCACGACCGCCAAGCAACGCGCACATCTCGTCGAGCATCTGCTCCTTTGTTGTGATCTGACGCTCTTCGGGCAGGTACCAAGCGGCTCCGAGTGCTCTGCCACGCGGCACGATGCTCACCTTAACGAGCGGATTGGCGTGCTCGCAGAACCATGAGACAGTGGCATGACCGGCTTCATGCAGCGCGATGGTGCGCTTCTCAGCCTCAGTCATCACCTTTGTCTTCTTCTCCAGACCGCCGATGATGCGGTCAACTGCGTCGAGGAAGTCCTGCTTGCCTACCTTATTGCTATTATGGCGTGCAGCGATGAGTGCCGCCTCGTTGCACACGTTCGCTATATCGGCACCTGAGAAGCCTGGAGTCTGACGCGAGAGGAAGTCGATATCTACCGTCTCGTCTATCTTCACCTTACGCAGATGCACCTGAAAAATCTCCTTACGCTCAGTAAGGTCGGGCAGATCTACCGTAATCTGACGGTCGAAACGTCCGGCACGAAGCAAAGCCTTGTCGAGCATATCGGCACGGTTCGTAGCTGCGAGGATGATGACACCGCTGTTTGTACCGAAGCCGTCCATCTCTGTAAGGAGGGCATTGAGCGTGTTCTCGCGCTCGTCGTTGCCGCCCATTGCCGGATTCTTGCTACGTGCACGACCTACGGCGTCGATCTCGTCGATGAAGATGATGCACGGAGCCTTCTCCTTAGCCTGACGGAAGAGGTCGCGCACACGACTTGCGCCTACGCCGACAAACATCTCCACGAAGTCGGAACCACTCATGGAGAAGAACGGAACGCCTGCTTCGCCTGCCACAGCCTTTGCGAGTAAGGTCTTACCGGTGCCCGGAGGTCCTACGAGGAGAGCACCCTTGGGTATCTTACCACCCAGCTCTGTGTACTTCTGCGGTTGCTTGAGGAAGTCGACAATCTCCTGCACCTCCTGCTTGGCACCCACCTGACCTGCCACATCCTTAAATGTGATACCGAGATCGTTGCCCTTCTCATACATCTGCGCCTTCGACTTGCCGACGTTGAAAACTCCGCCACCAGCTCCGCCGCCCATGCGGCGCATCATGAAGAGCCACAAGAAGACGAAGAAGATAATCGGTCCGAAGGTATAGAACAGCGTCATGAGTCCGGAGTTGGAGTCCTTCTCATAGCTGAAATCGAGTATCTTACCCTTCTTCATAGCCGCAGAGAGATACTTATCGACACCATCAACCGAGCCGTACGTCACTTCCACATACGGTTTCTGACCGACCTGCTGCGCCGACTTGCCAAACACATCACGTATCTTGTCCGGACGCACGTACATACGCAGCGTTCCGTTGTCCTTGTTCACAACCACACTGCGTGCGTAGCCCTTGTCTACATACACCTGAAACTTGGTGTACGTAGCCTCCTGGCTCGCCATCTGGCTGCCAAAGAAGCCTTTACCTCCATCAGAGAAGAACAGCACGGCGAGCATCACGATGATGATCGTGTAGATCCAGTTCATATTGAACTTCGGCATCTTCGGTTGGTTGTTATCTCCTGAGGGATTATTGTTTGTGTTCATATAATCTTTATTATTAATCGAGGTTCGGTATATTTATAACCTTGGCATCCTCCCAGAGGGTCTCAAGGTTATAGAAGTCGCGTGCTTCAGGTATGAAGATATGCACGATAACGTCAACGAAGTCCATTGCCACCCAGTAAGCCTGCGGCAATCCGACGGTGTGTACCGGCTTCTCACCGGCATCGATGCGTGCTGTCTCGCACACAGAATCGGCGATAGCCTCAACCTGCGAAGGCGAGTTGCCCTGGCAAATCACGAAGTAGTTAGCTATATTGCCGTCGATACCACGGAGGTCGGCGATTGTTATGTCCTGTCCTTTCTTCTCTTGAATACCCTTAACGATGGCTTCTACCAACTTGTCTTTAATTTCCATTTACTATATTCTTGTTTAATTTTATATTCTGTTTATTCAATGATTATATACCATTTAATGTGACTACATTATTATATTATTATATATGCGCTTTTTAAGCCGTACAAAGATACAGCGATTTATCCAAAAAACGACTCAAAACTATAGAAAATGGCTTTTTATTAGATTTTATTAAAAAAAACTTACGAAAAACATTGCTGTTATAAAAATAATTCGTACCTTTGCACTCGCAATAAGGGAACAAGTTGCAACACATATTGGGATATGGTGTAATGGTAACACTGCAGATTCTGGTCCTGCCTTTCCTGGTTCGAGTCCGGGTATCCCAACCTCATAGCAACATTCTTCTTATAAAGAGGGATGTTTTTTATTGCAATAAAGTTCCGCTTTTGCAACATTGGGATATGGTGTAATGGTAACACTGCAGATTCTGGTCCTGCCTTTCCTGGTTCGAGTCCGGGTATCCCAACACAAAGCATTCATCTTTCAAAGGTGGATGCTTTTTTTGTATGCAATAAACACTTCATATTACTTTTTTTACGTAACTTTGCATAAAATAGGAGGTATTATGCCTTCTACGAGTAAAACCTATTTAACAGAGTTCAATAGACTTCAGTATATTTATATATATATGAGCACCGACAACTTGGAATTATTAGACAAGATACAGTATCCAGAGGACCTCAGACAGTTGCCCGTTGAGCAGCTGCCCGAGCTTTGTGCCGAGTTGCGTCAGGATATCGTGAAGGAATTGTCCGTCAATCCTGGTCACCTTGCTTCGTCGCTTGGCGTAGTGGAGCTGACTGTAGCGATGCACTATGCGCTAAACACGCCCTACGACCGCATTGTGTGGGATGTAGGACATCAGGCATACGGACACAAAATCCTCACCGGACGCAAAGACCAGTTCTATACTAACCGCAAATTAGGCGGCATCCGCCCCTTCCCTTCTCCTAAAGAAAGCGAGTACGACACGTTCACGTGCGGACACGCCTCCAACTCTATCTCGGTGGCGTTGGGCATGGCTGTGGCTGCGCATAAGAATAATGAGACCAACCGACATGTGGTTGCCGTCATTGGCGACGGAGCGATGTCGGGCGGATTGGCGTTTGAGGGTTTGAACAACGTGTCGTCGTCGCCCAACGATCTGCTTATCATCCTCAACGACAACGACATGAGTATCGACAGAGCAGTGGGCGGCATGGAGAAATATCTACTGAACCTCGACACGAACGCCACGTATAATCGTCTGCGCGACCGTGCGTCGAAGTGGCTGCACTCGAAAGGCTATCTCAACGACGACCGCCGCAAGGGGCTCATTCGCCTGAACAACGCAATCAAGTCGGCACTTGCTCATCAGCAGAACATCTTTGAGGGCATGAACATACGCTACTTTGGTCCGTTCGACGGCAACGACGTAGTGGAACTGGTGCGCATACTCAACCAGTTGAAGGACATGCGCGGACCGAAGCTTCTGCATCTGCACACCGTAAAGGGCAAGGGATACAAGCCCGCCGAGGAGGCGGCTACGATATGGCACGCGCCAGGTAAGTTCGACCCCGACACGGGCGAACGCCTAACGGGCGACACCTCGCAGCAACCGCTACGCTATCAGGATGTATTCGGGCGCACACTTGTCGAACTGGCGAAGCAGAACCCGAAGATAGTGGGCGTTACGCCAGCTATGCCTACGGGTTGCTCGCTCGACATTATGATGCAGGAGATGCCCGACCGTGCCTTCGACGTAGGTATCGCTGAAGGTCATGCCGTGACGTTCTCTGCCGGAATGGCTAAGGACGGTCTGTTGCCGTTCTGCAACATATATAGTGCGTTTGCGCAGCGTGCATACGACAACATCGTGCACGACGCTGCCATCCTAAATCTGCCGTTAGTGTTGTGCTTCGACCGTGCCGGACTCGTCGGCGAGGACGGAGCCACGCACCATGGCGTGCTCGACATCGCTGCATTGCGCCCCGTGCCCAACCTCACGCTATGCTCGCCAATGGACGAGTGCGAGTTGCGCCGTATGATGTACACAGCCCAACTGCCCGACAAGGGGACTGTCGTGATACGCTATCCGCGTGGCAGAGGCGTGCGCCGCGACGACTGGCAGTGCGCACTGGAGGAGATACCCGTTGGCAAGGGGCGCTGCATACGCGAAGGCGACGACGTGGCAGTGCTCAGCTACGGTCCCATCGGCAACGATGTGGAGAAGGCTGTCGAGCAGCTCAAGGCTGAGGGGTGCACAACAAGCGTGGCTCACTACGACATGCGCTTCTGCAAACCGCTCGACGAGGAACTCCTGCAGAGCATCGCGGCGAAATTCAAGCGCATCATCACCATTGAGGACGCGCAGCGCACGGGCGGCTTCGGCTCGGCAGTGCTCGAATGGATGAGCGACAACGACAAACCAGTAAAGGTGGTGCGCATGGGCATACCCGACCGCTTCATAGAGCACGGCACCGTGCCGGAGCTGCACCACATTGCAGGCATCGACGTAGAAGCTATCAAGGCACGAATAAAGGATGGTGAGGTTTGTTGAGTTGTTATGTTGAGATGTTGTAGTGTTGACATATGCATTTGTCACCATCTCAACACCTCAACACCTCAACATCTCAACACCATATTACACGTTGGTGCACTTGAGACAAGTGCACCCCCTTAGAGGCAACATCTCAACATCTCAACATTTCAACATCTCAACATTTCAACATCTCAACATTTCAACATCTCAACATGAAAATCATTATATCCGGCGCTTACGCCATCGGCTGTCACCTCGCACGACTGCTCTCGCGCGAACACGAGGACATTGTCGTTATGGACACCGACGAGGAGCGCTTCTCACATATCGGTTCGGACGTAGACATCCTCACCATGGAGGCATCGTCAACAAGCATCGAGGCATTGAAGAATGCGGGTGCGGAGAAAGCCGACTTGTTCATTGCCGTGACACCCGACGAGAGCAAGAACATGAACTCGTGTGTGCTGGCAAAGGCGTTGGGCACAAAGAAGACCGTGGCAAAGATTGACAACGCCGAATACATCGCACCCGACCTGCAGGAGTTCTTCTCGCAGCTCGGCGTGAGCAAACTCATCTATCCGGAGATGCTTGCAGCCACCGACATCAACAACGGACTGAAGATGTCGTGGGTGCGCCAGCGTTGGGACGTGCACGGCGGAGCATTGGTGATGCTCGGCGTGAAGCTGCGCGAGACATGCACCATCCTCGACCGACCGATGCGCGAGATATGCGGACCGGAGGACCCGTTCCACATCGTAGCCATAAAGCGCGGTGACGACACCATCATCCCTGGCGGTAACGACTGCCTGCAGATGTACGACCTTGCTTACTTTATGACTACCAAGCAGTACATACCCTACGTTCGTAAGATTGTGGGCAAGGAGCACTACGTCGACGTGAAGAACGTAATGATAATGGGTGGCGGAGCGACAGCGGTGCGCACGGTGAAGACCATGCCGTCGTACATGGACGTAAAGATTATCGAGACCGACGAGCAGCGCTGCGAACGTCTCAACTCGCTACTCGAAGACGAGAAGGCACTCATCATCAACGGCGACGGACGCGACCTCTCGCTGCTCATCGAGGAGGGCATAAAGAACACGCAGGCTTTCGTGGCTCTCACAGGCAATGCCGAGACCAACATCCTCGCCTGCCTCACGGCGAAGCGCATGGGTGTGCGCAAGACGGTGGCTATGGTGGAGAACATTGACTACGTGAGCATGGCGGAGAGCTTGGACATCGGCACCATCATCAACAAGAAGTCGATAGCTGCGAGCCACATCTATCAGATGATGCTCGATGCCAACGTGCACAACGTGCGCTTCCTGATGACCGCCAACGCCGACGTAGCGGAGTTCATACCGTCGGAAGGTTCGAAGATTACGCAGAAGCCCGTTAAGGACCTCGGCTTGCCTGTAGGCATGACCATCGGTGGACTGGTGCGCGACGGCGTAGGTCTGCTCGTGTCGGGTAACACGATGATACAACCCGGCGACTCTGTTATGGTGTTCTGCCACAACGTCAACATGAAGAAAATAGAGAAGTTCTTTCTGTAATGATAAACCTCAAGCTTTTATATAAAATCATTGGTTCGCTGCTCTTCATCGAGACAACGATGTTCCTCGTGTGCCTTGGTGTCGCCATAGGCTACGAGGAGGAGGACGTGTTTCCGTTCGCTTGTTCAGTCATTATCTCTGCAAGCGCCGGTCTCACGATGCGTCTGCTTGGACGCAAATGCGACAACTCGCTCTCGCGTCGCGACGCCTATCTCGTAGTGACGCTCACCTGGGTAGTGTTCTCGCTCTTCGGCACACTACCCTTCCTCATAGGCGGCTACCTGCCGTCGTTCACCGACGCATTCTTCGAGACGATGTCGGGCTTCACCACCACCGGTGCCACCATCATCGATGATGTCTCCACAATGCCTCACGGCATTCTGTTCTGGCGTTCGTTTATGCAGTGGATTGGCGGTTTAGGTATTGTGTTCTTCACCATCGCCCTTCTGCCCTCGTTTGTGGGCGGAAGCGTGAAGGTGTTCGCAGCCGAAGCCACGGGCCCCATCAAGACCAAGCTGCACCCACGCCTCAGCACCAACGCCAAGTGGATATGGGTGGTCTACCTCTGCATCACACTGCTCTGCATCGGCTCGCTGCTGCTTGCCGGCATGACACCGTTCCGCAGCATCAACTACAGTATGTCGTCGGCGGCAACGGGTGGCTTCGCGGTAGACAGCGACTACTCGGTGTTCACGCCTGCCGTGCAGTACATACTCACTTTCTTCTGCTTCGTATCGGGTGCCAACTTCACCTTATTATATATAACGGTCTCGAAGCGAAAGATTTCCACCCTGCTCAAGAGTGCCGAGTGCCGTCTGTACCTCTCCATGGTATTGGGCTGCGCCGCTTTCATCGCCTTCGAGCTGATGTGGAAGAACAACTATGCGCTGGAACCTGCCGTGCGCAGCAGTCTGTTCCATGTCGTATCGTTCATAACCAGTACGGGTCTGTTGGCTGACGACCCGGCGAAGTGGGCGCACGTGACGTGGGTGGTACTCGCCGTGTGTATGTTCCTCGGAGCCTGCTCGGGTTCAACGGGCGGTGGATTCAAGTGCATCCGTGGCGTGATGTTGCTGAAGGTGATAAAGAACGAGTTCCGCCAGATGCTTCACCCAAACGCCGTTCTGCCTATAAAGATTGACGGCATGAACGTACCTCAGAGCAAGCGTGTCACGTTGTTGGCATTTCTCACGAGCTATCTTATCCTGTGCCTCGTCTGCTCGTTCTCGATGATTGCCATGGGCATCGACAACACCAACGCCATCACCATCACGCTCAGTACGCTGAGCAACGTGGGTCCGACGCTCGGCTTGGAGATTGGTCCGACGATGTCGTGGAGCATACTGCCCGATGCCGCGAAGTGGATATGCTCAGTACTGATGCTCATCGGCCGTCTTGAGATATTCACAGTCCTCGTCATATTCACTCCGCAGTTCTGGAAGGAGAACTAAAACAGAAGTTCTGAAGAAGAATCAAGCCGTAATATCAGTCAATCTGAAACCTATATTCTTATAATAAGTCATCGTACTCCGTACGCAATCTGACCGGACGGCGGACGCAATCTGATCGGACAGCGAACGCAATCCGATTGGGCGGCGTACGCAATCCAATCGGGCGGCGTACGGAGCACGATGACTTATGCAATATCTGCAAGCCCCTTCTTTTGTACTTTTATTTGGGTTTGTTTAATATTTTCGGTGTCTTTTGCTTGCTTCAAATTGCCATTTTTGCTATATTTGCAACCGTATCATTGATACTTTTGCATTAAAACAAATTTACTACTAACATAACATCTTACACTATGGCAAAGACAAAGCAGATTGTAGAGTGTGTGCCTAACTTCAGCGAGGGCCGCGACATGAACGTTATTCGTCAGATTACTGACGTAGTAGAAAGCGTTAAGGGTGTGAAGTTGCTCGACGTAGACCCAGGCGAAGCAACCAACCGCACAGTCGTAACCTTCGTTGGCGAACCCGACGACGTGGTGGAGGCTGCTTTCAGAGCAGTGGGCAAAGCCGCTCAACTCATAGATATGCGTCAGCATCACGGTGCGCATCCACGTATCGGTGCCACCGACGTGCTGCCAATCGTTCCCGTGAGCGGCATCACGCTTGAGGAGTGCGCTGAGATTTCGCGCCAGCTCGCCAAGCGCATCGCCGACGAACTCAATATTCCGTGCTATTGCTACGAGGCTGCGGCGTTCAAGCCGGAGCGCAAGAACCTCGCCGTGTGCCGTAAGGGCGAATACGAGGGCATCGCCGAGCGCATCGACGATGATGCTGAGGCACCCGACTTCGGCAGACGACCGTTCGACGAGCAAGTGGCTCGCACGGGCTGCACCGTCGTAGGAGCACGCGACTTCCTCATCGCCGTCAACTTCAACCTCAACACTACGTCTACACGCCGCGCCAACGCCATTGCGTTCGACGTGCGCGAGAAGGGTCGCCCGATGCGCGAGGGCAACCCAATCACCGGCAAGAAGCTCTGCTACGCCGACGGCACGCCTATCATGAAGCCCGGCACGCTGAAGTGTACGAAGGCTATCGGCTGGTTCATCGACGAATACGGCATCGCTCAGGTGTCGATGAACATCACCAATATCAATGTAACACCGCTGCACAAGGCGTTCGACGAGGTGTGCCGCTGCGCACAGAACCGCGGCATACGCGTCACGGGCACCGAGATTGTGGGCCTCGTACCTGAGCGCACTCTGCTCGAAGCCGGTCGCTACTTCCTCGCTAAGCAGCAGCGCTCGGCAGGCATACCGAAAAAGGACATTCTCGACATCGCCATCAAGTCGCTCGGACTCTCCGACCTCAAGGAGTTCAAGCCCGAGGAGAAGATTATAGAATACGTTATGGCGGCTGGCGCAGAGAAACAGAACCTGCTCGTAGACCTCACCGTGAAAGGCTTCGCCGAGGAGACATCGCGCGAGAGTCCGGCTCCTGGCGGTGGTTCGGTATCGGCATACATGGGCGCGTTGGGTGCATCGTTAGCAACGATGGTGGCAAACCTGTCGAGCCACAAGCCGGGATGGGACGAGCAGTGGAGCGAGTTCGCTGCCGTTGCAGAGGAAGGCATGGCTCTGCAGGAGCGTCTGCTCCATCTCGTAGACGAGGACACAGAGGCGTTCAACCGCATCATGGCTGCCTTCGGTATGCCGAAGAACACGCCTGAGGAGAAGACTGCACGCTCGGAGGCTATACAGGTAGCTACGCTCTTTGCTACGGAGGTGCCACTGGAGACGATGAAGGCGTCGTTCGAGGTGTTCGCTGTTTGCCGCAAGATGGTGGAGAAGGGCAATCCGAACAGCGTGTCGGATGCTGGCGTGGGCGCATTGGCTGCTCGTGCTGCTGTGCTCGGTGCAGGCATGAACGTGAAGATCAACGCCGGCTCGCTGAAGGATCGCGAGAAGGCTGAAGCGCTCATCGCCGAGGCTAACCAGCTCATCGAAAAGGCTAACTGCGAAGAGGCAGAGATTACAAAGCTCGTTGAAGAGAAGCTATAGCCCCTCCCCGCCCTCCCCATCGGGGAGGGAGAACTGGCTGCGAAACAACTAACCATACCCCAACTCACACCACCCTCCCCGACGGGGAGGGAGAGCAGGCTGCGAAACAACTAACCATACCCCAACTCAGCCCCCTCCCCGACGGGGAGGGATGGGGAGGGGCTTTTAAACCTAATAATATGACTTTTTCAGAAGAGATACGCTTGGGCATACCCGACTTCCTTCCAGAGCCGATGCCCTACGACCCGAATATAAATCATGCGCCGAAGCGCAAGGAGATACTGAACCACGAGGAGAAGCAGTTGGCACTGCGCAACGCTCTGCGCTACTTCCCGAAACAGTTGCACGCACAATTGGCACCGGAGTTCATCGCCGAACTCGACACATACGGACGTATCTATATGTACCGCTATCGCCCTACATACGATATGTACGCACGTCCCATCGACGAGTATCCGCACCGCTCCGAGCAGGCTGCTGCCATCATGCTTATGATTCAGAACAACCTGAACCCCGAAGTGGCTCAGCATCCGCACGAACTCATCATCTACGGAGGCAACGGCGCCATCTTCCAGAACTGGGCGCAGTATCGTCTAACGATGAAATACCTAAGCGAGATGACCGACGAGCAGACACTCGTGATGTACTCGGGTCATCCGCTCGGACTCTTCCCGTCGCACCCGAACGCTCCGCGCGTGGTGGTGACGAACGGAATGGTGATACCCAACTACTCGAAGCCCGATGACTGGGAGCGCATGAACGCTCTCGGCGTGAGCCAGTACGGACAGATGACTGCTGGATCGTATATGTACATCGGACCGCAGGGCATCGTGCACGGCACTACCATCACCGTGCTGAACGCGGCGCGCAAGCAGCGCAGCGAGAAGGGCGGACCGCAGGACATTCGCGGTATGCTGTTCGTTTCGTCGGGTCTGGGTGGCATGTCTGGCGCTCAGCCTAAGGCTGGCAACATCGCTGGCGTGGTGAGCGTGGTGGCAGAGATAAACCCGCTGGCTGCGAAGAAACGCTACGACCAGGGCTGGGTGGACGAGCTGCACGACAATCTCGACGAACTCATACCTGCCATAAAGCGCAGCGTGGAGGAGAAGCGCACGGTGTCGATGGCTTACGTGGGCAACGTGGTCGACCTGTGGGAACGTCTCGCCGACGAGGGCGTACACGTGGACATAGGCAGCGACCAGACCTCGCTCCACAACCCGTGGGCAGGCGGCTACTATCCTGCCGACCTCACGCTCGAGGAGTCGAAGACGATGATGGCTGAGAACCCCGACGAGTTCCGCAAGCATGTGCAGGCGTCGCTGTGCCGCCAGGTGGCTGCCATCAATCGCCTCGCCGCCAACGGCATGTACTTCTTCGACTACGGCAACGCATTCCTCCTGCAGTCGAAGCGCGCAGGTGCCGACATCTGCAAAGCCGACGGCAAGTTCCGCTATCCGTCGTACGTGCAGGACATCATGGGACCGATGTTCTTCGACTACGGATTCGGTCCGTTCCGCTGGGTATGCACATCGGGCGACCCTGCCGACTTGGCTAAATCGGACGAGATTGCGGCACGTGTATTGGAGGAGATTATGCAGAACTCGCCGGACGAGATAAAAGGACAGATGGCTGACAACATCCACTGGATTGTGGAGGCTGGCAGAAACCAGCTCGTGGTGGGCTCGCAGGCTCGCATCCTCTACGCCGACGCAGAAGGTCGCGCCAAGATTGCATTAGCGTTCAACGAGGCAATACGCAAGGGCGAGATAACCCGACCCATCGTACTCGGACGCGACCATCATGACGTGTCGGGCACCGACTCGCCGTTCCGCGAGACAAGCAACATATACGACGGTTCGCAGTTCTGCGCCGACATGGCTGTGCAGAACGTCATCGGCGACTCGTTCCGCGGTGCTACATGGGTGTCGCTGCACAACGGCGGCGGCGTAGGCTGGGGCGAAGTGATAAACGGCGGCTTCGGCATGGTGATAGACGGCAGCGCGGACAGCGACCGACACATCAGCGAGATGCTGTTCTGGGACGTGAACAACGGCATCGCTCGCCGTGCTTGGGCACGCAACGAGGGTTCTATTCACAGCATAGAGCGCGAGATGCAGCGGTCGCACGGACTGCAGGTTACGATGCCGAGCATCGTCGACGACGACATCATCAATCTAATATAGTAATATCAGGGGGTGCACTTGTCTCCGCTCGGCTTTGCCGCTTGCCAGAGCAAGAAGTGCACCAACCAAGAAGAATAGGGATATATTAGGGGGTGCACTTGTCTCAAGTGCACCAACCAAGAAGATTAGGGATATCAAGGGGGTGCACCCCCTGAGACAAGTGCACCCCCTGAGACAAGTGCCCCTTCTTAACAACTAAAAACAACGACAATGAAAAAACATCAGATTTCAGCCGAACATCTGTCAATCGAACGCATTGGCGAAGTGGTGTATGGCGGCTATAAGATAGAACTGAGCGACGACGCGCAGAAGCGCATCGTGGAGTGTAGAGAGTATCTCGACCGAAAGATTGCGGAGACTACCACACCGATATATGGTGTGACGACGGGCTTTGGCTCGCTCTGCAACGTGAGCATCGGTGCCGACGACTTGGCGCAGCTGCAGATTAACCTTATGATGTCGCACGCTTGCGGCACGGGCGACCGTGTGCCTAACGACATCGTGAAGATGATGCTACTCTTGAAGATACAGTCGCTGAGCTACGGCTTCTCGGGCTGTCAGCTCGTAACCGTGAACCGTCTCATCGACTTCTTCAACAACGACGTATATCCTGTTGTATATATGCAGGGCTCACTCGGCGCATCGGGCGACCTCGTGCCGCTGGCTCATCTCACGCTTCCGCTCGTTGGTCTTGGCGAAGTGGAGGTCGACGGCAAGGTTATCAGCGGCGCAGAGATGCTGCAAAAGTTCAACTGGCAGCCTATCCAGCTCGCCTCGAAAGAGGGTCTGGCGTTGCTCAACGGCACGCAGAACATGGGCGCGTTCGCGGTTTGGGCACTGCTGCAGTCGCACCGCCTCAGCGATTGGGCTGACAAGATTGCGGCTATGTCGCTCGACGCCTACTACGGACTCACCGCACCGTTCACCGATGCTGTGCATCAGGTGCGTCCGCACAAGGGACAGATTGTCACGGCGGCTCGCATGAGAGAGCTGCTCGCTGGCAGCGAGATTGTAGAGAAACCGAAGTCGTACGTGCAGGATCCGTATTCGTTCAGATGCATCCCGCAGGTTCACGGCACGGTGAAGGACACCATCGCGTACGTCGACTCTGTGATAGACGTGGAGGTGAACTCGGCAACTGACAACCCGACCGTTTGTCCTGCTGACGACCTCATCATCTCTGCCGGCAACTTCCACGGCGAACCGATTGCCATGCCGATGGACTTCCTCTCGATAGCCATGTGCGAGCTCTCGAACATCTCCGAACGCCGCATCTACAAGCTCATCAGCGGCACACGCGGTCTGCCGAGCTTCCTCGTAGCAAGCCCGGGTCTGAACAGTGGCTTCATGATTCCGCAGTACACAGCAGCTTCGGTGGTGAGCCTCAACAAATCGCTCGCCACACCGTCGTCGGTAGACAGCATCCCGTCGAGCCAGGGGCAGGAAGACCATGTAAGCATGGGTGCCAACGCCGCCATCAAACTATATAAGGTGGTGCTCAACACGGAGCGCGTGCTTGCCATCGAACTCTTCAACGCGGCTCAGGCTCTTGAGTTCCGTCGTCCGTTGAAGTCGTCGCCGGCTGTTGAAGCTATCTTCGAGGAATACCGCAAAGTGGTGCCGTTCATCGTGCGCGACGAAGTAATGTATCCGCACATTGCTAACTCAATCGAATTCTTACGCAAGTAACTTTATAGTTGAGAATTGAGAGTTGAAAGTTGAGAGTTATGATATGTTTTGATATTGAACCATTTGCTTGGTTTTAAAGGTAATCACAACTCTCAACTTTCAACTCTCAATTCTCAATTTATAACAACTCTCAACATAATAATAAAAAATGAGAACCCTATTCAAAAATATAAAAACTCTCGCTGGCATCGAGCACGCTCCGAAACTGCGCTTGCAGGGCAAGGAGATGTCTGCGTTCAACACTATCGACGACGCGTGGCTGACCGTTGAGGACGGTCGCTTCGCTGCGTTCGGTAGTGTTGCCGACGATATGCCGACGGACACCTTCGACGAGACCATCGACGCGGAAGGCGGAATGGTGCTGCCATCGTGGTGCGACTCGCATACGCACATCGTCTTCGCAGGCAGCAGAGAGCGCGAGTTCGTCGACAAGATTAACGGACTGAGCTACGAGGAGATAGCGCGGCGCGGAGGTGGCATCCTCAACTCTGCCGACTTGCTGCACAACACTTCGGAGGACGAACTGTTCCGCCAGGCTATGCAGCGACTCGACGAGGTGATACGCAAGGGAACGGGCTGCATAGAGATAAAGAGTGGCTACGGACTGAACCTCGAGGACGAGCTGAAGATGCTGCGCGTCATACAGCGCATGAAGGAGGCATCGCCGGCGAAGATTGTTTCTACGTTCCTCGGAGCGCACGCCGTGGCTCGCGGCATGACGCAAAGCGACTACGTGAAGCTCATCATCGACGAGATGATACCCGAAGTGGGTCGCCAGCACCTCGCCGACTTCATCGACGTGTTCTGCGACCGCGGCTTCTTCACGCCAGAGGAGACGGCGCGTATGCTTGAGGCGGCTGCCGCATGGGGTATGCGCCCGAAGATTCATGCCGACGAACTGGCTTCGTCGGGCGGTGTGGAGATTGGAGTGAAGCACGGCGCATTGTCGGTCGACCACCTGGAGAGCATGACCGAGGAGGAGATTGATATTCTGCGCGGTAGCGAGACGATGCCGACCGTGTTGCCCGGCACATCGTTCTTCCTGAACATGCCTTACGGCAAGGGGCGCAAGATGATTGACGCAGGCTTGGGCATAGCCGTAGCGAGCGATTACAACCCTGGTTCAACGCCGTCGGGCGACATGAAGTTCGTGGTATCATTGGCTTGCATCAAGATGCGACTGCAGCCCAACGAGGCACTCAACGCCGCAACGATAAACGGTGCCTACGCTATAGGCGAGAGCCACGACTACGGAAGCATCGCGAAGGGCAAGGTTGCCAACTTCTTCATCACCACCCCACTGCCGTCTGTCGACTTCATCCCGTATGCTTACACCACGCCGATTATTAAGAAGGTAGTGCTCGGAGGAAAAGAGTTTTGAATTGTGAATTTTGAGTTTTGAATTATGCGCTACGCGCATTTTGAATTAATGAGTTGAGAGTTATTAATTCAAAATTAAATAATTCAAAATCGGCGTAGCCGACAATTCAAAATTAAATAATTCAAAATCGGCGTAGCCGACAATTCAAAACTCAAAATTCAAAATTCAAAATTCAAAATTCAAAATTGTGAGTTTTTTTGCGTAACTTTGTAGTCATTATATTACAAAGCATTCAATAAAAATCGCAACAGCACGATGGAAGACTTCATACACCTGCACGTACACACCTACTATTCCATTCTCGACGGACAGTCGCCCGTGGAAAAGCTTGTCGACAAAGCCGTGGCTAACGGTATGCGCGGCATGGCTATCACCGACCACGGCAATATGTTCGGCGTGAAAGAGTTGTACAACTATTGCAACAAGATAAACGGCAAGCTGAAGGAACAGGGCAAGGAGCCGTTCAAGCCTATCTTCGGTTGCGAGATGTACGTGGCACGCCGCACCAAAGCCGATCGTGTGAAGGAGAAAGGCGACGCTGGCGGTTATCACCTCATCGTGCTTGCGAAGAACTACAACGGCTATAAAAACCTCATCAAACTCGTGTCGCGTGCTTGGGTGGACGGCTTCTACTCGAAGCCGCGTACCGACAGAGCCGACCTCGAGAAGTATCACGAGGACCTCATCGTCTGCTCGGCATGTATCGCCGGTGAGGTGCCGGCGAAGATACTCAAGGGCGACATACCAGGGGCACGCGAAGCGATAGAATGGTATAAGCGAGTGTTCGGTGACGACTACTACTTGGAGCTTCAGCGCCACGAGGTGAAGGACCCGAACCAACGCGCCAACCGCGAGACATTCCCGCTGCAGCAGCGTGCCAACAAGGAGCTGATAAAGCTCGCTAAGGAGTATGGCATAAAGGTGGTCTGCACCAACGACTGCCACTTCGTCGACCAGGAGAACGCCGAAGCTCACGACCACCTGCTCTGTCTATCTACCGGCAAGGAGCTGAACGACCCCACGCGTATGCTCTACTCTAAGCAGGAGTGGTTCAAGACACGCGAGGAGATGAACGAGATATTCGCCGATGTGCCCGAAGCCCTCTCGAACACGCTCGAGATATTAGATAAGGTGGAGACCTACTCCATCGATCACTCGCCTATCATGCCGTTCTTCCCCATCCCCGAGGAGTTCGGTACGGAGGAAGAGACACGCAAACGCATATCGCCCGAGGAGCTATTCCGCGAGTTCACCACCGACGAAAACGGCAAAGAGATAATGTCGCATGAGGAGGCAGAGAAGAAGATCAAGAAGCTCGGCGGCATCGACAAGCTATACCGCATCAAGTTCGAGGCAGACTATCTTGCGAAGCTTGCCTACGACGGAGCAAAGCGTCTCTACGGCGAACCGCTCTCCGAGGAGGTGTACGAGCGCATCAAGTTCGAGCTGCACATCATGAAGACCATGGGATTTCCTGGCTACTTCCTCATCGTGCAGGACTTTATCAACTCGGCTGAGGACGAGCTGGGCGTGATGGTGGGTCCGGGTCGTGGCTCGGCTGCCGGCTCGGTTGTGGCTTACTGCTTGGGCATCACGAAGATAGACCCTATCAAGTACGACCTGCTTTTCGAACGTTTCCTCAACCCCGACCGTATCTCTCTCCCCGATATCGATACCGACTTCGACGACGACGGACGCGGCAAGGTGCTCGAGTGGGTGGAGGACAAGTACGGTCACGACAAGGTGGCGCACATCATCACCTACGGCACGATGGCTACGAAGAACTCTATCAAGGACGTGGCGCGTGTGGAGAAACTGCCGCTCGACATATCCAACCGCCTCTGCAAGGCTATCCCCGACAAGCTGCCCGACGGCTTGAAGATGAACCTCACCAACGCCATCAAGTGCGTGCCGGAGCTGCGCGAAGCCGAAGCGAGTGCCAACCCACAGATGGCAAACACCATAAAGTACGCGAAGATGCTCGAGGGCACCGTGCGCGGTACGGGCATACACGCCTGCGGCACCATCATCTGCCGCGATGCCATCAGCGACTGGGTGCCGGTGTCTACAGCTGAAGACAAGAGCGACCCGGGACATAAGCTGCTCGCCACACAATACGACGGACACGTCATCGAGGAGACCGGACTCATCAAGATGGACTTCCTCGGACTCTCCACACTGTCCATCATGAAGGAGACTGTGGAGAACATACGCCTCACCCACGACGGCTTCACGCTCGACCTCGATAAAATCCCTATCGACGACGAACTCACATACAAACTCTACCAGGAGGGGCGCACAATCGGCACGTTCCAGTTCGAGTCGGCAGGTATGCAGAAGTATCTGCGCGAGCTGCGCCCCACGGTGTTCGAAGACCTCATCGCCATGAACGCCCTCTACCGACCGGGACCTATGGACTACATCCCGTCGTTCATTGCCCGCAAGAACGGCAAGGAGCCAATCACATACGACATCCCCTGCATGGAGAAGTATCTGAAGGACACCTACGGCATCACGGTCTACCAGGAGCAAGTGATGCTCCTCTCGCGCCAGCTTGCCGACTTCACTCGTGGCGAGTCCGACGCTCTACGTAAGGCGATGGGTAAGAAGAAGAAGGCCATCGTTGATGCTATGAAGCCAAAGTTCATCGAGGGCGGAAAGAAGAATGGACACGACCCGAAGGTGCTCGAGAAGATCTGGGGCGACTGGGAGAAGTTCGCATCCTACGCCTTCAACAAGTCGCACGCCACGTGCTACTCGTGGGTAGCTTACCAGACGGCATATCTCAAGGCGCACTACCCTGCCGAGTTCATGGCGGGCAATATGAGCCGATGCCTTAACGACATCACGAAGATTACGAAGCTCATGTCCGAGTGCCAAGCGATGAACATCCCCTGCCTCGGTCCCGACGTGAACGAGTCGGAGCAGAAGTTCTCCGCCAACAAGAAAGGAGAAGTGCGCTTCGGACTCTCCGCCATCAAGGGTATGGGCGAGGCAGCAGCCATCAACATCATCGCCGAGCGACATAAGAACGGACAATACAAAGACATCTTCGACTTCGTGCAGCGTGTCAATCTCTCCGCCGTCAACCGCAAGGCAATGGAGTCGCTCGCACTGAGCGGCGGCTTCGACTCGTTCGGCATACGCCGCGAACAGTACTTCGCCCCCAACGCCAAGGGCGACACCTTCGTCGAGACACTCCTGCGCTATGGTCAGGTGTACCAGTCGGAACAGTCGTCGATGCAGAACTCGCTGTTCGGCGACATGGGAGGCGTAGAGATACAGACACCGCCCGTGCCCGAGTGCGAAGCATGGAGCACCATGGAGCTGCTGAAGCGCGAGCGCGAACTCGTCGGCATCTACCTCTCGGCACACCCCCTCGACGACTACGCCGTCGTGCTCAACCATATGTGCAACCTCCACTGTCCACAGATAGGCCGCGAGATGGACAAGAAGGCGTTCGCCTCAATCGAAGAACTCACCTTCGGTGGCATCGTCACCTCCGTTTCACAACGCTGGACAAAGACCAACAAGCCGTTCGGCATCGTCACCATCGAAGACTTCGAGGGACAAGGCGAGCTGGCACTCTTTGGAGAAGACTGGACAAAATGGCAGTCCATGCTGCAGGAGGAATACCACGTCTACATCACGGCGCAGTGCGTGCAGCGCTTCCGCAACAACCCCGATGCCTACGACATGGTAATAAAGAAAATAGAGTTCCTCAGCGACGTAAAGGAGAAATCGATAGAGAAGTTTACGGTGTACATGGATGCCATGATGTTCAACGACGCACAGCTCACCGATCTGGAGACAACACTGAAGAACTCCACCGGCAACGTACCGCTCTACATCAACATCCACGATGCCAAGAACAACACCAACATACAGCTCTACAGCCGTAACATCACCGTCGACGTGAACAAGAAACTGCTCACCTCGCTCGACGAAATGGCAGATTTGGGCGTACGCTATGGCATCAACTGACCAATAAATAAGCACATTGGCACAGATTTTGATATTTAATCATTATCTTTGCAACGCATTATCTTTGCAACGCATTGACTTTAAATAAAGAATAATCACAAACAAATAAACGAATACAACTATGGAAGTAACAATCACAACAGAGAACATCGAACAGTACAGAACTGGCGAACTGCCATTGGTAGTAGACCTTTGGGCTACATGGTGCGGCCCGTGTCGCATGATTGCTCCTATCGTTTCCAAGCTCGCAGAGGAGTACGACGGCAAGATCGTTGTAGGCAAGTGCGACGTAGAGGAGAACGACGACGTAGCAGCAGAGTACCGTGTACGCAACATCCCGACACTGCTCTTCTTCAAGGGCGGCGAGCTCGTTGGCAAGCATGTAGGTGCCATCACAGAAGGCGATCTTCGCAAGAAGTTCGACGAACTCCTGTAATCTCAGGAGCACTTTAGGGGGTGCACTTGTCCCAGGAGCACTTTAGGGGGTGCACTTGTCCCAAGTGCACCAACCAAGTAGGAGTATTTTCCTGGATTGGTGCACTTGTCCCAAGTGCACCAACCAAGTAGGAGTATTTTCCTGGATTGGTACAATTGTCCCAAGTGCACCAACCAAGCAGGTGTATTTTCCTTGATTGGTGCACTTCTTGCTTTGGCAAGCGGCAAAGCCGAGCGGATACAACCGCACCTCCTATAACAAAACGCCGAAGCAACCCGCCGGGTTGTTTCGGCGTTTTTGTTTTCCATAAAAGCAACAAAAAGTTTGTCACTTCCATAAAAAAGCGGTAACTTTGCACAGAATATATGTATCCGTACAATGGCTGTGTACGTGCATACGATTTTACGACAACCGATTATCAACAACTAATTTACACATACCGAACCAAACAATGATCAAAAAGATAAAGAAACTAAAGAAAATACGCCTTCACCGCGAAGGAACCGACACACTCGTTTATGGCTTCATCGTTATCGCAGCAATCGCGTTGCTGCTTTGGCGTTTCATAGACAGCAAGGTGCCGTTTTGGTGCTTCACCGTGGTCATGGGTACCGTCTACTGCATCGTCATCAACTTCTTCCGCTGCCCCATACGCTTCTTTCCCGAAGAAGACACAACGGGCTTGGTAGTAGCTCCAGCCGATGGCCGCGTAGTAGTAATCGAAGAAGTCGACGAGGATGTCTACTTCCACGAGCGTCGCATCATGGTCAGCATCTTCATGAGCCTCTTCAACGTACACGCCAACTGGTTCCCCGTTGACGGCAAAGTGAAGACCGTAGCCCACCACGACGGCAACTTCCACAAGGCATGGCTGCCTAAAGCGAGCGAGGAGAACGAGCACGCCGATGTAGTCATCACCACCCCCGAAGGCACCGACATCCTCTGCCGCCAGATAGCAGGAGCCGTAGCACGACGTATCGTCACCTACGCCAAGCAAGGCGAAGACTGCTACATCGACGAGCACCTTGGCTTCATCAAGTTCGGCTCACGCGTCGATGTCTACCTGCCCCTCGGCACCGAAATCTGCGTCAAGATGGGACAGCAGACCACTGGCAACGGAACAATAATAGCAAAACTGAAATAAAGTAATGGCTAACTTCATAACACGCAACATACCCAACACCCTTACATGCGGCAACCTCGTTTCGGGTTGCATCGCAACCGTAATGGCACTCGGAGGCGACGCACGCTGTGCGCTGATATGGATTATTATCGGTGCCGTGTTCGACTTCTTCGACGGTATGAGTGCCCGCCTGTTCGGAGTATCATCACCCATCGGCAAAGAGCTCGACTCGCTTGCCGACGACGTGACGTTCGGCGTAGCCCCCTCGGCAATCGTCTTCGCACAGTTGAGCGTGATGGAATACCCCACAGTGCTCGCCAGCGTAGAGCCGTACATCCCATACTGCGCATTCCTCATCGCAGCATTCTCAGCCCTTCGCCTCGCAAAGTTCAACCTCGACACACGCCAGACCACCTCGTTCATCGGAATGCCCACACCAGCCAACGCCCTCTTCTGGGGCTCGCTACTCGTGTCGCAGCCCACACTCATCGAGTCGTCAGCATGGATGATTCCCGCGATACTGCTGCTCGTAGTGCTCACAAGCCTTCTGCTCGTCAGCGAGCTGCCCATGTTCGCCCTTAAGTTCAAGCAGTGGGGCTGGCATGGCAACGAGCTTCGCTACTCGTTCATCGCCCTCTCCGGTGTGGTCATCGCCCTCTTCGGCGTAATCGGCGGCATGTGGATAGTCATCACCCTCTACTTCCTCACCTCCGTAGTAGCCGACATCGTGAGTCGCACCCACACCACGGTAGACATCGAGAAGTAGAACACAAGAGAGTAGAAACGGATTGTAGCACCAAACAAACCATTCCTATGACATTCATCGGACTATTTCTGAAAAGCATATTTATCATGGTGCTGATGGTAGCCATATTCCTCATCGGCATCGTCAGCTTCATCTATCTGCGCGTAAAGCGCATGACGAAGCAGTTCCGCAACGGTACCAACCACACCAACCGTCGCCAGCAGCAAAGCACAACCACTGGCAACACTCGCCGTCGCAGCGCCCAGTACGACGACGGTGTAGTCGTAGAAGAAGAACTCTACGACGAACGCTCACCGCGCCAGGCTAACCGCAAGATTTTTGCGAAAGACGAGGGCGAATACGTGGAGTTTGAAGAAGAAAAGTAAAAGTAAAAGAGTAAAAAGGTAAAAAAGTAAAAAGGTAAAAGTAAAAACTGTTTTCGAGTTTTTATCTACCATCTACCATTTTTCCGCCTTTTCCCACCGCAACTTATTGATACACAATCATAACAATGGCTGGCAGATACGCTAAAAATCTGCCAGCCATTGCTTTTATCTGCCAGGCGGAGAGAGGGTTCTACCAGGCGCGAGATGTAAATATCAATTCTATTCATATCCTTTACTTAACAGGGGGTGCCACATCCTCCATATAGATAATCTTGTCACCCCATCCGTCTCCGAAGATGCTCGGCGAATGAGTAGTGATGAAATACTGAGCGTTTGGATTGAGCCTTACAAGCATGTTTATAAGTTCAAACTGCCAACTGATATCCAAAGAATTTTCCGGTTCGTCGAGCAACACATACGCCCCATCTCCGTCCAACAGGAAAACACGAAGGAGAATCAGCAGAATCTGCTTTTCTCCAGAAGACAAAGCACTGATAGGAATTATCTCTTCCCCAGAAACAACATTAAACTTGTTGCCCTCAATCTCAATGCGTTTGCCAGTAGTTTCAAAGAGTTGGTTTACTACGGCGCAGAAGTTGTCTATATCAGCTTTCATCTCAGTTTGTCTTTCGATAGAAGCATCAATCATAGACATGCGGTGATACATCATAGACGGACCTGTCTTCATGTCAAACATGTAGAACTCCAAATCCTGCGTCAAAGCATTTGTCACCTTTCGCTTGTCGCGCATCGCTATATTGTCAATGGAAGGTACAAATACAACCCGGTTCTTATCATCCGCATTCTCAAGCGCCATCTTATTGATTTCGTTGAGCAATGTCGTCTTGCCACTACCGTTTATACCAACAATGATGTTTACATCATCGTTAGCGTTTATGTGTACATTGTACTTTCCCCAGAGGCACGTTTCTATTTCTTTAATTTTGGAGTATGCCATAACATCTTTTGTTTGCTGTGCTCCTCTTGCTCGGACGAGCACAGATATTAATGATTGTGTGCAAAGTTAATAAATTTTCCTCCCAAAAGCAAGATTTCTGCCGAGCGATGTCCCTCTATTTTGTTCCGCAGCGGAGATTGATTGCGGTGAGGTGGTTGGGGATAGAGACATAAAGGATAATAAAAACCCCTCCGTGCGGCTTGTGGGGCTGCGCAGAGGGGCACTATTTATTAGAGTTCTTCTAATTGTATATCCTCCTCTTTCTTTTCATCCAAGAATGATAAGAACAGATGAAGAAAAGCGGTCTCTCTAAAGAAGTGATTGGGATCATCTTCCATCTTTTCGTAAATATACGAGAAACCGAAGTTGGCATATTGCTCCATTTTATCAATAAGTTGATCTACAACTTTCCTTGGGGTTGTTTCACCCTTATCTAAAGCAATCAGATCTATATCTGTTTTCGCGACTAATGCTGCAAATAAAAATTTGCGTATTTCACCATAAGACGTTCTACCTATACGATTTTCTTGATTACCCCAATATTGGATTGGCTGACCATAAGTTTTAAGCTGTGCTTTGTCTTCAATCAAAGGTTTGGTTTGATCGAAATACAATCCAATAAAAAAAGCTATGATAAAAGCTTCATATCCCGCACCAAAAGTTTTAGCACGAGCATGTTGATATGATGTTGTTCCACGTCCATAGTCTGTAAAAACATCCATAATAGACTCTTGATAGCGCTTCTCCCATTGTGGGTTGCGCTTACTCCAAATGTCATATAATGATTCCATAGTTATTTTATTTTATCAACAATAGTTCGTATTGTAGCCATGTTGTGACTATCGAAGTTATCTGCTTTTCTGATTCTATATACTCCACAAGTAAGTTTATCTACCTCATTCAAGCGAAGTTGTCCCTTTGTTATGAAATCTTTAGTCACAATAATGCATTGCTTTTTAATTTTATCAATGACATTATAGAACCCTTCTTCCTTAGAATCACCAAATGAAGATGTCGCAGCATCAAATATTAACGGATAATTCTCGTCACGTTTCTGATCAGTAAAATCAGAAATGGCAAACAGCACAGACATATACATGACTGTTTCTTGCGATCCCGAAGGATTTTTTATTTCAGTTCCATTTGAACTATAAAGTTTAATTTCCGTAGAATCTTCAACAGTTTGGCGCAAACGAATTTCCCCATGGAAATCCCTTGCACTTAGCTTCTCTAAATATTCATTGGCACATTCCTCTAACGCACCTAAGAAACGTCGCAGGTTTTCTTTTTTTGCCTTCTTAAAAGCATTGGCTATCTCTTTCAACACACGATGCACATCTCTGTAAACTTTCACCTGGCTGCTTTGCGGATTAAGTTCGTTGAACTTTTGGTGTAAATCTGCGTCCTGAGCTTTCAATTCCTGTAAGTCTCGTTCCAATTCCACTAAACGTGTTTCTGCACGCCCCTTCTGATCGAACATACCTTTAATATCCATGAAACTCTTTTGCAGCAATTCTTCAGACACATTACCAGCTTGTATCAATAACCTTGCCTTTTCATCTTCTGTGTCCTGTTCTTTTTCTTCATTCTTTTTCAGATCATCTCTCCAACGATCTTCTAGTCTAAGACGGTCAAATATGTCAGTTGGAATTCTTGCAATTTGAGCCTCTACGTCTCCACCCATTCGTATACCAATGTGGTGTAATTCTTCAACATAACCACTAGTGAACAACTGCTTTTTCTCAATTGAAACTTTTCTCTCGTCAAATTTCAGTTTGGCTTCTATGTGTTTCTTATATTCATTGAGTTTATTTACCATAAACTCATATGCACTAGAACCTTCAGGAGCAGGACTTCCACAAACTTTGCATACATGATCGTGAATCATCTCCTCCATTGTTTCTTGATTTGGTAAGTACCATGGCAGTTCTGCAACATTCTCTGAAAGCATACCACGAACTTCTTCCAAAGCCTCTTTCTTGCCTACCTCTTTAGCATTCTCTTCTAAGAACGCTTTCTCTTGGCGTCTTTTCTCCTTGCTGAATTCAGAACATTTCTTTTTGAAATCTGTCAATATCGGTGAAAATGCGCACAATATCCATAACTTGTCTAACAAAGCAGTATTCTTGTTTACCATGCTAATGTTAGCCCTCAATTTAAGCGACTTTTCCTTTAATGTTTTGAGTCGTTCGCTTACTTCATTAAAACGTTCTGTTGTCTCTTGGTTTTGTTCTAATTCTTCAAGTTTCGAAGAGAATAGAGAAACAGATAGTTTCTTCTCGCTGATTTCCTTCTTCTTATTAAGAATATCTTCAGAAACACGCTTCATTTGTTCATTAAGGGTATAGGCCTGTGATGAGATTTTTTTGTCTGAGATACATTCTTTATTATAAGCTTTTTCTGACTTCTTTTCCATCTCATCAGAAAGGTCAACGAGCTTGTCAAAATCTCTTACACCAGAGAATTTGTCAACAAGCTCTTTTAGTGCAGCTGCATTCTGAAAGACATTGAGAGTAGACTCTCCCTTAAACATACTGAACCGCTGGATAAAAGCATCAAAGCATCTATCCATAAGTTTTTTACCATCTACGACTTCACGTCCGCTACTTGTCTCTTCATAGCCACGGAAGGTAATAGAAGAAGTCTTGAACGAACTATCAGATACACGCTCAAATGTAAATGACTTTTCAACGATCTTCTCTCCATCGTGATCAAACACCATTCTTACTGCCACCTCATCACTTTCGCCGATCTCCAGTTTCGACTTGCGCATTTCAGAAGCATTGTGTATACTGCTATTCTCTGTAGCCGTATTAAAAAGCCACTGTAAAGCCTCAAAGAATGTTGTTTTTCCATCACCATTGTCTCCAATGATAAGAGTCAATCCATCAGAGAACTCAAATTTATTCTCTCCATAGTAACTACGGAAGTTTCGTATAGAGATTTCTTTTATTATCATACGTTTCTCTTTAAATATTCTGTTACTTCTTTGTATATTTCTCTCTCTGTTGCTTGTTCTGACGAACGTTTGATTATTTGAGCAACAGCACTGACAACGACATTGTCAGAATCAACAGCTTGATAGATCGAGGAAATTTCAGCAGGATTATAATCACCGAATTTCATCAGGTCTGGGTCTGTTAGCACAGCTTCAAGCATCTTGTCATTATTTGTAATAAATGCCATAATTATAATATGTTTATGTTATAATATGTTGTAATATCATCAAGTTCTGTATATGTAAAGTCTGCATTTTCAGATAAAGATGCGAAATCTCTCACACGTTTCATCTCCATTTCTAGAAGTCTTCGCTCCATATTGAAATTCTCTGCAGCAGAGTTTATTATAGGAGCAACTATTAGATCATGAATCACAGCATGGTACTTATCCTTATGCTTTCTCAGAATTCGACCTCTACGTTGAATGAATTGTCGAGGATTTCCAGTACTAGCACAAAATACTGCCATTTCGCTGCGTGGAACGTCTACACCTTCATCAAGACATTTCATTGAAGTGAGTACTTCCAAATCGCCATTAGCAAAATCACATAAGATCTTATCTCTATTTTTTGATGAGGAAGTGAACTCACACACAGTAGTAGTATTACTTATACCCTTAACAATATCTGTGTATTGATCTATTAAATGTTTTGAAGTTTCGTCGTCACCAATAACATCTGATGTATCAAAAACATCTGATGTATCATCTGGTTTGTTGCCTTCTGGTACATATACTAAGGTATATTTCAAGTTACCTTTTTCCTCGTACCTTTGCTTCAATATGTTGCGGAATACGCCTTCTTTATTCTTCGCTTTATGTATTATACGTTTCCGTTTCAATAGTAAAGCCATAAGGATATCATCACTTTTAGGAAAAGACTGGCTGTCATAGTTAAAGTATTTTGCCAGTTGTAATGATATCTTTATATACTCAGCCATTTCTTCATCATCCAAATACACTACATGAGGATAATAATAGTAGCGGCACAGGAAACCATTGTCTATAGCATCACGCATAGAATACTCAAATGTATACCCATTTTCACTTCCAAAGAAGTTTGCCAACCTACTATTGGCAACGTCATCATACTGTCTATTAGGAGTCGCAGACAACCCTATACGACGAAGATACTTAATGCCGTCAAGCCTATCAAGTATTCTACCTGCCCCCATATTATGCGCCTCATCTGCAATTAGTAAAATTTGATTTACAGAAAAGCCGTTCAATGTTTTGAAAACATTGGCTCTAGCAAACGACGCATAAGTAGATATGATGATAAAAGACTCCTTGCTATCAGAATAGTTGAATGTTTCTTTAATATGCAACGCCTCTATCTCATCCTTCCACTTTCTATTACGCGAATATACCTTATATATGTTTTTGAAATTAAATTTGTGGCATTCGTCAACCCATTGTTCAACCAAGGTTTGAGTCGGCACAAGTATAATTGCTTTGTAATAACCTTTACTTTTATATATTTCTAATAGGCAATTAAGAGATGTTATGGTTTTTCCCGTACCCGTAGCCATCGCAAATAATCCACGCTGCTTATTGTTCTTCCATTTTTCAAAAGCCTGTTTTTGATATTCACGTGGACCTGAAGGATATGGAAAATGTGGTACATCATTATCGCTATCATGCACACAAGCGTTCTCTCCACTCACTTTCATTGCCTCTTTTTCAACTTTGAGCCTTTTTAATTTACGCTCAACATCAAGCAGTTCATCTATATCTTTTTCATTAAAGGAGGAAGCTATCGCTATTTCGAGTTTATCTGCTGTCAAATATTCGATGCCTGACTTTTGGTGATTCATAATGGCATCAAACTCTTGACGTTGACTCGTTATGCGTGCACGCACCATACTATCTACGCTATCGCTTCGATCTATTTTTATTTCTTCCAGATTGTTGAACAGCCCACTAATTGTAAAATTCGCAGACCCAATGAAAGAAGTAACGCTATCTCCATCTCTGAATTGTCCAGACTTAGTATGCGCTATACCTTTACGGTTGCGTGGACGTATTATTCGTATGTCAATACGTTTGTTGTAGATAAGAAAGGCAAGGCAATCGAAGAATTGCTGCTGATATTCGTCGAAAGTTTTTCGCAAAGATTCAAAATCGGTAAGGTCAAAACAGTTGATGAATGTACCGTTTATTCCCTCATTTATTGCTTTCTTATCTGCTTCCGAAACTATTTGGTTTATTACAAGACGCATTCTTCCACCATTCGCAATGAATGTAGCAAAGCCAACAGCAAGCACACTGATTGCAGCAGAGCTAAAATAGCCCAGCTGCAAATCAAACTCACTGCTATTTCTTAAGCCATCGTTGAAGAATTTCTCGGGCGAATTATTTTCTCCTGGACGATATGTGCCGTCTTCAGCCCAATCAACCTCGTATAGCATAAATCAAAAGATTTTAGATAAAACAATTTGTACACATTACCTCATCATCGAACAATTCGACAAGTGTAGTACCTTTTTGTTTAGCACGGTTTTCTTCCTGACGTTTTATGATGTCAAGTTTTATCTTTCTTATACGTTCTGGTTTTATCATGTCAGCAAGACTTTCTCCTTGATTCCATGTATAACCATCTTTTTCGAATTCCATGGCCTTTTTATATAGGTCCGGATGCTGTTCATAAAGCCATATCCATTCTATCTTCTGCTGGAAAAAGCAGAAATAGCAACCGGAACGGCTTCGACAATAAGTGCCGATTTTGCCATCTACCTCAAACGGGATTTCTTCATAATATTTCGGCACGCCAACACCACTCTCTCGTAAAAGTCTGAAGATGTCATCTTTTACAAGAACTTCGTCGTTGTCTATCAACGGAAAACTATCAAGTTTGCCAATTGGATATTCTGTTGTTTTCAAATATTCAAAAACAACATGGTTGAATAGTTTTACATCTATGTCAAGCAATGCATTCAGCTTCTTTGAGTAGTAGAACTGTTTGGATATAGGGCGCTTCAATATCTCCATTATATCCTCACGTTGATAGTCCTTGCATAAGCTATCATATATTGCTATTATCTGTTCTTGTTGATCATTATGGAGAACCTTATTTATGACATCAATGCTCCATATATTACGACGGAAGGGGAACACGGCTTGAATATTAGGTTTTGAAGAAATGTATCCATCGCGATCCTCGTCGCCACGTATGCCTACATACGACACAGCATAGTCATCGCCGACATAGCGCTCAAATTCTCCAAGCTTCATTTTTTGTGTACACCAACGAGCCTGCGGTGATGGCAAGAAGCCACCACACGCTTTAAGAAAATGCTCAAATGGTGTTGGCTCAGGACTGTCTTCGGCAGCACGAAGTCGTTTAATGCTACCAAGATAAGCCCCAAGACGATCTATCAGCAACTCTGTTTCTGCAAGTTCGCATCCTGTATCAGAGTTGTAGTATTCTATCTTTAATTGCGGATATCTCTGTTTTAGGTATATGGCCAGTGCTGCACTGTCTTTTCCACCAGAAATACCCAATATGTGCCTTACGTTCATTTTGACATTTTTTTATTCAATACTCTTAACAATGTGCATATAGCAACATTATTGTTGTCTGTGTTTTCAAGTGCGCTATTTAAAAGCCTTTCCAGTTCATCAGCTTTCTCTGTTTCTGTTCTTGTTAGCTTGAATGTCTGGGACGATATGTTTGTGCCTTTTGTCGCAACCATATCAACAGAAAAACACTCATCGTCACCATCAATGTCCATCTGTGATATAACTGAATATTTCTCACACTCGCGGAACAACATTATGAGATTGTGTACCAGTTTCTCTTCTTGGTCGTCACGCAATCGTTCAAGCGGTTGTTCTAATGCTGTATAGCAGATAGACTGATACCACTCCTTGCGATTGTCGAACTCTGTCATTACGTGATGAAAGAACTCCTTGAGACGATCTGTCAAAAGATGCTCGTTAACAGAAGCAAATCGACTGCGTATAGTCAATATATATTCCGTATAATCATATTCCTCAATGCTCAATGCATCTAAGAGACTTGATTCTATACGATCTATCAGATCATTATAGCATGAGCGCAATTCTCTTACAGCACGGTTAACGACATAACAGAATTCTTCCACTTTTTCTTTGTTCTGCAATGCAGTTTTGTCGAAGCCTAACGCTTCTGGCAAATCCTCAAAGAATGTCTTTTCTGGATCTTTAGCTACTGCGAGTGTGTCGCGGAAACGTGCCGTCTGCTCGTGGTTAAACTTTCGTGTATGCTTGGCATAATCGTTAAGTTGTCTACTATAGAAGAAAAAGAACGGCTTAATCGTCTCAATGAAGTCGTTGCTTTTTACTTCTCCCAAAGTCTTTACGTTAAGGAATTTGCGATATTGGTTGAATATGTCCATACGCACACCTGATACGTCCAAAGCTTTAATACTATAGTCTGCAGGATGCTTTTGTAGTAGTTCAAAGAACTCCATATTCACATTCGGTATATATGCACCTCCTGTGCCATACAACGAATACTCCTGCTTCTTAATGTACAGATATGTAGGGATCCAAAATTCGAGGAAACCTTGTTTTAATTTATATGGACGTGCCGACAATAACTTTATAAGTTCTGATATTTTACGTGGCTTGTTGGTTGTTGAAACCAAGAATTCCTCACAAGCATCCCATAATGGCATTATTCCGTCATTGGTTGGTTGACTAGAAAAAGCGCCATCTTCATGAAGTCCCGTGTGCTTCAACAGAGAATAATATATAGTTTTCTCTGGAGGAAACTTATCCTTGGCGAACCCAAAGTTTGCTTCATTTCCTTGATTGAGCATTGCTGCCAGATATTTAACACGGGCACTCGATATCGAACCACTCAACTTATGACGGTTGAACAATTCATTATTCATTATCGGTGTCTTAGGATAGATGGTCTCGCAAACATGTGACAGAAGCTCGTTGAACATACGGAATGTCTTAACTTCTACTTCCTTGCCACCAAATATCCATGTTACATCATCACTATATGAAAACAGAGCTTCGTTAAGTGACTTGTCCAGCAAGATTTTTTCGTATTCCAGAAGGTTTCTAACTTCTGTAATAGCAACATGGTCGGACTTGTCCACGAGCACCTTGCTGAGTATATAGTTATATTTTTCTATTAAGTGCAGATGCTCTACAAGTTCGTCTGTATTTTTGAAGCAAGCAAATACTATTGCGTTGCCACACTCGCGACTTAAAGCTATCGTGTCCCTTACTACATTCTTGCTTGAAGAGAATATGAGTTGTATGTATCCATCAGTGTCACCAGTAGGAGTTTTATCTTGGCCTTCCTCCAATATCTCGTATTCGAAATAGCGCGGTGTTCCTTTCTGAAAGTAGCACATCTTTACCGGTGCAATCTTCTTAAAGCAATAACTGCGTATTTCATCAACAAAATTTACGGGACGGCTTACCACAAGACCCGCTTTTCTTATCTCGTCTTCGATATTAATGTCTGTTCCGTCAAAGAGAATATAGCGTAATTTATAGCTTGCAAAGCGTATTATCTTGTATCGTTCAAGGAGATTGAGTATGTGGAGAGCATCAGCTACTCCAAGTGCAACGTTTGCATAGTTAGCTGTTTGCTCTCGCGTCATCTTGAAAGAAGAATTACCAAGAAGGTTTAACAAACCGATTGTCTTCACTATCTTTATTGCACCAAGCAATTCATTCTTTGTCTCCCAAGATTGTCCTTCTACACGTTCGAGTGCCACCTGCATCGAGCTCCATTGCATTGAGTCGGCATTAGCATCCTTTAGATACGAATAGAAATTGTGCAATATATAGTCGTAACAGTTTGCAAGACCATAAAAGCCATCCTTGTATTCACTCAAAGAGTTCGCCCCTTTCGTATTAAGGAAGGAGAATAACGAACGTTCGTTTTGTCCATAACGCTGGATTGCCTGAGTAATGGCATAAGCAGAAAATGGCTCCAAAGGATAAAGGGCTTCTGTGGTTTCGGCAGAAAGTCCATCAGATACAAATTTTGTATCTTTTGCGAGTTGGCACAATTTATTTAATCCACTGGCATTTTCGCCTGAATCTTTACATGAACCATTTTGTTTTGATGCGAGGTAAAGCAGTTGTTCTACCGGTTCAATAAACACCAGTTCCTTGAAGCGTCCTTTCACCTTATTCCACTCCTCTTTCTGAACTGTGGAGAGTTTTCTTGCATATGCGCTGAAATTTTGATGCAGAGTTGTCACAAGTAGTATTTGTCTGGTAGGGACGTTGACAAATTCTGCTAGCTTCTGCATAAAATACAGTTCCTGCTCAGGATCGTTCTTTGCAGCATGTTCGAGAACCTTACCAAATTCATCAATGAATATGATAAGAAAACTTCCACGCTTCTTTGCTTGGTTGTATCTGTTACGCAATTCGTCAAGCACATTATCGGCTGTTCCGTCAGTAGCCAATTTATTGCGCATTAGTGAAGCAAGATCCTTGTAATCGCCAACTATTTTCAACACTTCAAACTTCTTACATGAAGACAAAGTCTGCGGATTTACAAGATTATATTGACCTTTGCTCTGCAAATCTTTTTCCAACGCAAGCAGGAAGCATGACTTACCAGTACCATAAGAGCCAATAATCGTGAACGAATGAATACCAGAATTGTATCCATTTACGAGTCCAGATGCTACTTCTTGAGCATTTGGGGTTACGATATAATTGAAATCCTTATTCTGGCCTTCTTCTATATTAGCCGACAAACTAAACTGCTGCATTTTCGTAGTATCTGTTAAGTAAATCAAATTTTCCTATTTCTTTGCCTTCTTTGAAGAGAAGTTGGCGAATGCCTGAATTGTCACTATACTGCACATAGTCGGAATACTCGCTATCTATCTGCCTCATCATTTCAATCACTTCAATATCGGCCATGCAGAATACAAGCCCGACATTCTGCAATGTATCATACGCCACTGTCTTATCTTCACCTTTCATCATAAGAATGGCATAAAAGAATATCTCCAATGGCACAGAACGCTTTCCTTCTATATTGAATGTGAATGTCTTATCAGATTTGTCATGTCTAATAAGATTCAAGTCTATCAACAAAGAAGAATAATCTTCATATGACTTAGGATTTGATGGTTGGGTATAATTCTGTATCAACACATTAAAGTCTTTTCCTACTGTATTAGCATTGAATTGCTTCTGTTTGTCATCCTCTGTCATCAGACGTTTTACATAGTTCTGCATTTGCTCTTTATCAAACTGTTTGCGTTCTTTCTGATAACGAAGAAATAGAATGTTATAAAGAGTTGCTTCTTGTGTTATGACAAGAAGTAAATGTAGCAGCCATAATGTGCCGAGACTTTCTATATATCGGTCTTTGCCATGCCCCTTTCCAAACAAGTAATTTGCTAACTCCGTTGGTTTGTCCTGCTCCGTCATACCTAAAGCCTTTAACCAATAGCGTATTGAGGCTACCATGTTTTTGCCAACACCCAATTCCACAACAGAGTTAGGATTGTTGAAGTTTTTGTCTTCTACAATATAATCATATCCTTTTATCGGCCATAACATTCTACATGGAAACGATTCATGACCAGAGAACACATATTTTTTGTACATAAAAGTATAAGTCGCGTTCATTATGTCTCCGACAGAACCCCTATATCAGACAGATTAGACCTAAGTTTGCTTTTACGGCTCTTAAAAACAGAATGCGTGGGTTCTTTCCCTTTGCCCGTTTCGCAAACCGTAGGCCTTCGCATTGCCCAAAATCGCAAAAACAGACAACTGCAGAAAGCCCACGCATAATATACAATATACACCCATACATGGGAAGCCATACACACACGTACTCATTATGCATGAGACGCATGTATATAGCAACCCAAGGCAGGGTTATAACATACCTACCGTGGGCATCTACATTGCCATCTCGTCTTTTGCGATTTTTGTAAATTTGCGAAGTTTACGGTTTGAAAAGACAAGCGTCAAGTAAACGCCCTATTTTTTAAAAGTCAGCACCCTCCCACTTATTACCCTTTTCGGGCTTTCTGCAGGATGGATACTAAATGCAAAATTAATGAAAATATCTTGAATCACCATACCGACACTGTCTTTTTTGTCTTTCTCATATTATATATGTATATTCGCTTGTATTAATATTGCCACTTTCATTGTTTTTTCGTACTTTTGAAGCATAATAACCAAACCTAAAGCTATATGAACGAACCATATTTCAACTATGATATCGCCTATGATGTATATACTAAGCAGATAAAGAAAATGGCTGTTGGAAGCATCAAGCGAACTGGCATAAAGAAGATAGCCAAGCCGGTATTGCTGCTGGCTGTTATAAAGGGTATCGAGGATGGAGTTTTCAAGCAAAATCGATTCGAATACGAGCAACTGGCAGAGATATACGAGGCTGTGTTCAAGAAATACGCAGAGATTGCAAAACAGAGTGAATACACCCTACCCTGCTATCCTTTTTATCATATGCAGACAAGTGAATTCTGGAATCTAAGTATCCTAACGCCGCATTCAGAAACAAAAACGGTTTCTCCTTCCATTGCTTGGCTAAAGAACAACATTGAATATGCTTATTTAGATCATGCCTTTTGGGAAATGCTTCAACAGAGCGAATACCGCAAACGAATAGCAGAGTTTATAGTCGATACAAAGATAAAGACTGCTACTGCTAATAGTCGTTCGCTGTTGCGTATGTTCCTCGGATGGCTTGTGGCTGTATAAATATATCCCCTCGCACGCGTGGCACACCTTTTGCCATGACACTATATTTGTCGGTTTGACCGCTCAAGAGTGCGCAGAAAATCAGAAAACAAATTGTGGGTGCATTTTTCACGAGTTTTGGAGGGGTTGAAAGGACGGAAACTGCAACGTACTGATATTTAATCGGTTGTGGCGTTATCTCCTAAAAACAAGTGCTATTGTGGCACTTGTACTGAGTACTCGCGCTGCTAAACTCCAGTACTCGCGCTGCGAGTACTGGGTAGAAGTGGCACTTAGGGTGGATGAAAGTGGCACTTGCACCCGACGAAAGTGGCATTTTGGGTGGGCAAAAGTGGTACTTAGACGTGGTAAAAGTGCCACTTTCACCGTCTCGGGTGAGATTTTGAGGGCGCAAAGGTGGTGTCTACCGTGGTTTCTCTCTCCAGAATGGGTGTTCAGGTCGAGGGTGCTTGAACAATATTTGCATTGCAAGTTACGGGGTTGGCGTAAAGTTTTTTACAACAAATTTGTTGGGTGTTGACCTCCCACGGAATGCACGGTAAGCACTAATTTGAGTGCTTACCTATTGATACTTTTATTTCTTTCATCGTGTTTTTTATTACATCATTCAACAAGTATATCTTCATTAGAACAGATAGTCGTAATCCAACATCAATTTTTCATGCTCAGTTTGGTATCTGTCCCTTGTGTCTTTATCCAATGTAGGATTGTCGAGTATCGAGTCCATTTCTTGGAGTACCTTGCCTCCTTCACGCATGATGGGGTCGAGGTTTTCCTTGAATTGCTCGATAAATGGGGCATAGTAGTAGCCTATCTCCTTGATGATAAAGGTATAGGTATTCCATGCCTTGTTGATGTCCATGCGTTTTTGTGCCAACTCTGCCAACACATATTCTCGCAGGTAGTCGATGTTTTCGGCTTGGACAGCGACCTCATTAGCTTTTTTCACAGGGTGGAAGTAGCGGTCGATGATGGCTTCTCGCTCTTGCAGATTACGCTGGTAGAATGGATTAGTATCTGTTATTGATGTGCCGCCTGGCTCCACTTCCTCAAAGTGCTCGGCATGGACACCTGCAATGGTAACGCTGATACCACCCACATCCATCACAAGACGACGATCTCGGTTGATGCGGATGACATAGCCTTGCAATCCTGCCAATTCTCCACTGGTGATACGGAGCAGGATGCGGTTGCGGGCATAGTAATGGAATGGTTTAAGCAGGAAACGGATGCGTTCAGGCTCAGTCTCGTTGACACGCATGAATGGTCGCATCTGTGAATCTTTAATTTCTGCCACTTTGCCTGTGCTACAATTCTTGCACAGATGAGTGCGAGGGAATTTCTTGTCAAGATAGGTTTGTATCTCTTCGGGAAAACCTTGTAAGAAGACAAGTCCGCTGACAGTCGGTATTTCTTTGTGCTGCACTTTCTGCTTGCCCATTCTCTTGAAATACCTTATAGTTTTATGCACAAAATATGTCCTACCGTCTTTGGTCAACTGCGCTTCCATGCCCTTCACTTTGCAATGATGCACAAAGAGATACGACCATGTGGTTTCGTCCGATTGAAGACACTTCTTTACCTCTGAACCAGTCTTTACGTCTGGCTCAGTAAAGTGGTTGCCCTCTTGAGAAACACGTTTCTCGTCGGCTGTAGAAAAAGAATTCGTACCATCCGGTTTCATAAATTCTGCTCTACTTTATGTAATTAGCTACAACCATACATGATGGTTGTGAAAGCCTAGTCAATTTGTTATTGTTGTGCATAATCTTTATCGTATATATGAGTGCTTGGCATACATCATCTGCATATGTATTTTTATCTTACATTTGTCGCACACTCTTATGGTAAGAGAGCAAAAACAGCCGAATAGACCGCAAATCTGTCATTTTGAGAGTTCTTTCGAGGCGGATTTGCTAAACATTTGTGGTGTATTTGAGGGATGGCATACAGAAAAAGATAAAATCTGACACGTAATCCAACTATTTTTCGTATTTTTGCGCCAAGTTGTATCTCTTACCATAAGAAAGGGCGAAGTTTGCTAAACATTTTACCCCATCATTCTGGGGGGGTAAACATAACTATTTATTTACAACTCTTTCAAGTTCTTTTGATAAAATCCTCACGCTCAGCAATCTGAAAACTAGTTTTCATTGCCCTCGCTTAATCGGATTTTTCTTATTATCCGCTCGTTGGCTTCATTGATGGTTGCTACGTCTATCGACTGCAAGTAAATCTGTGTGGTCTTGTAGGAGTTGTGCCCCATACCCTCGCTGATGGTGGCTATCGGTATGTTCATGTGCAAGGCTACGCTTGCCCATGTATGGCGTGCCACGTAGGTGGTGAGCGGTATCTTCAAGCCTACCATCTCACCAATTTTCTTCAGGTTGTAGTTGGTGTTGTGCTCCACCTTGCGGTATGCGGTGTATGGAGAGGATTCCTTGCCTGTCAAGATGGGTAGCAGATAAGGGGAATCCTTCGTTTGCTCGGCATATTTGTCGATGATGGTTTGCATCGGTTTTATCCACTCAATATTGAGGTTTTGGTGGGTCTTGCGACGGTTGTAATTTATCATACTACATTTCAAGTCTGTCTTCTTTAGGAACGCCATATCTACGAATGCCATGCCTCGTAGGTAGAAACTGAGCAGAAACAGGTCTCGTGCCTTGTCAATGGAGGAGCCTGTTGGCAAGTCCTGTTTTTCTATCTTGCGAATTTCCTTTACAGTAATGGCTCGTTTGGCAGTTCGCACGTTAGCGGTCTGCACGTGAGAAAAGATGTCATTGGGTGGAGCTTGCCCTGCTTTCACCGCCTTGTTGTAGAGGGTGCGGAGGGTTCGCAGATAGAACGCTACGGTGTTTTGTCCGACACCTCTGTTCCATAGCCAAGCTTGATACATTTCCATCATCTCGCTTGTCATTTGGGAGAAGGCAAGGTCTTCATTGTCACGAAACTCCATGAAACGGTTGGCGGCACTGGTGTAGTTACTCTTGGTGCCGATGCACTGCATCTGCTCCTTCTTGGCTATCTGCTGGCGGAAAAAAGTAAATACGCTCTGGCTCGATGGCAGTTGCTGTATCTCCTTGGCTATGTCGTCAATAGTATAAGGGATGCCCTCTGCATCCTTATCACGGATGATACGCTGCATCTGCTTCATCTCCCAATCTATCTGCGACTGGATTAGCTGTAGATGTGCCTGTCGGTTGTTGCGGTTAGAAACAATGATAGCCGACTTCTTGTCGTTCCACTCGTCAGGAAAGACATGATAGTCGGTACTAATCCAGCGCAGACTGCGCTGATGGATGAGGTGATAATACAATGTGCCTTCCTTTTCTGGCACCGAGGATGCTCTGAATTTTACTTTTACTGTTGCCATAATGCTAACTTTTTTATTTGTGAATAATGTTGCTTTTTAGTTATTTACGCCTTATTTATATATGTAAGCAACGGTATGGCAAGACAGCAATAAAATTTTTAGAACTTTTAAAACACCAACAGATGGTATTTGATTATAAATACGTAATTTTGCGCCACAAATAATGGTAAGCAAAAAAAGGTATGAAAAGAAATCTTATGTACGCTGCACTCTTGGCTGCAGCTTTGATGGTGTCTTGCAATGGCAAGAACACCGCACAGAACGAAGCAAACACCGACTCGACAAGCGTGGCTGACACAACAGTTGCCGAAAGCGTAGACCTCGCTGCCGTTGCCGGCACATACGAGGGCACACTGCCTGCAGCCGACTGCCCGGGCATCAAGACCGTGCTCACTATCAACGCTGACAGCACATATCAGCTGCAGCAGGACTATATCGACCGCAAGGATGGTCACGACGAGGCAAGCGGCGTGCTGGAGGTTCTCGACAACAGCGTCCTGATGCTTGTTCGCCCCTCAAGCGGTGAGCACACCTTCTACAAGGTTAAGGACAACAGCAGCGTAATTATGACCGACTCGCTCGGCAATGAGCCGGAAGGCGAAACAGCTAAGCTGTATGTGCTGACAAAGAAGTAAGCCGAACGTATGAATATTCTCGAACTATCACAGACTCGCTTCTCTGCCCGCAAATATACCGACGAGCCGGTAAGCAACGAAGACCTCGCCTATATCCTGGAGTGTGTACGCATGGCACCTTCGGCTGTCAACCGACAGCCTTGGAAGTTTGTTGTGGTGCGCAGCAAGGAGGCAAGAGAACAACTCTGGCAGGCATACGACCGCGAATGGTTCCGCACCGCCCCACTCTACATCGTATGTATGAAGAACAACAACGAGTGCTGGACACGACGCTACGACGAGAAACCGCATGGTGATGTCGACGTGGCTATCGCTACCGAGCATCTGTGCCTCGCCGCAACAGAGCGCAATCTCGGCACTTGCTGGGTGTGCAACTTCGACACCGATGCCATGAGCCACCTCTTCCCCTCTGCCGACTTCGAGGCTGTGGCAATCATCCCCGTCGGGCATATCGCCGACGATTGTCCGCGCACAGAAAAGAAGCGCAAGGCTATCGCAGAGATTGTAGAAGAAGTATAATCAAAACAAGTAAAAGAAGACAAAAATAATACCACTTCTCTTGTTCGTCGCCCCAAACGGCACGTATCTTATCGTTTCCAAAAGCAATGGCGTATTAAACGAAGGAGAAACAAAAAAAAGTCCCTACTCCACTGCGGAATAGGGACTCTTTTTATGTTTTATTCAATCTGTGATTTCGGTCTGATTACATCATGCCACCCATGCCAGGGTTGCCCATCGGCATAGCCGGAGCCTTCTCCTCTGGCTTGTCGCAGATGATGCACTCGGTTGTGAGGAACATGCCTGCGATAGAAGCAGCGTTCTCAAGAGCTACACGCTCCACCTTAGCCGGGTCGATGACACCTGCTGCGCGGAGGTCTTCGTAAGCGTCCTTGCGAGCGTTGTAACCAAAGTCGCCCTCGCCCTCGCGAACCTTCTGAACGACAACAGCACCCTCGCCACCGGCGTTCTTCACAATCTGGCGAAGCGGCTCCTCGATAGCACGACGCACGATGTTGATACCAGTCTGCTCGTCAGCGTTCTCGCCCTTGAGCTCTGCAAGTTCCTTCTGAGCGCGGATGTATGTTGTGCCGCCACCAACGACAACGCCTTCCTCCATAGCTGCACGTGTAGCGCAGAGAGCATCGTCAACGCGGTCTTTCTTCTCCTTCATCTCTACCTCGCTGTTAGCACCTACGTAGAGAACTGCAACGCCACCAGCGAGCTTTGCAAGACGCTCCTGCAGCTTCTCCTTGTCGTAAGAGCTCTTTGTGTTTGCAATCTCGTTCTTAATCTGAGCAACACGGTCGGCGATGAGTTCCTTCTGACCGCAACCGCCTACGATAGTGGTGTTGTCCTTAGAAACGGTAGCCTTCTCGCAAGAACCGCAGAGGTCGAGTGTAGCCTTGTCGAGGCTCAAGCCCTTCTCCTCGCTGATAACGACACCACCAGTCAGAGTAGCGATATCCTCGAGCATTGCCTTACGACGATCGCCGAAGCCCGGAGCCTTCACAGCGCAAATCTTCAAGCCTGCACGCAGACGGTTCACAACGAGTGTGGTGAGTGCCTCAGAGTCAACGTCCTCAGCGATGATGAGCATCGGGCGTCCGCTCTCTGCAGCCGGCTGCAGGATAGGCAGCAAGTCCTTAACGCTGCTAATCTTCTTGTCGTAGATAAGGATGTATGGGTTGTCCATAACGCACTCCATCTTCTCAGAGTCGGTTACGAAGTAAGCACTCAGATAGCCACGGTCGAACTGCATACCTTCTGTTACGCCGATGTTTGTGTCGCGGCTCTTGCTCTCCTCAATGGTGATAACGCCGTCCTTAGACACCTTGCGCATTGCGTCAGCCAGGAGCTTACCAATCTCTGGGTCGTTGTTAGCAGAAACGGTAGCTACCTGCTCTATCTTGTCGTAGTTGTCGCCTACGATCTCTGCGTTTGCCTTGATGTGTGCAACGACAGCAGCCACAGCCTTGTCGATACCACGCTTCAGGTCCATCGGGTTGGCACCTGCTGTTACGTTCTTCAAGCCCTCGGTTACGATAGCCTGAGTGAGGATTGTAGCGGTTGTTGTACCGTCGCCTGCGTCGTCGCCGGTCTTGCTTGCCACGCTCTTAACGAGCTGTGCGCCTGTGTTCTCGAACTTGTCCTCGAGCTCCACTTCCTTAGCTACGGTCACACCGTCCTTTGTGATCTGCGGAGCACCGAACTTCTTCTCGATAACCACGTTGCGACCTTTCGGACCGAGTGTCACCTTAACTGCGTTAGCCAACTTGTCGACACCGTTCTTCAACAGGTCGCGTGCATCCATATTGTATTTAATATCCTTAGCCATTTCTTTAATTATTAATTGTTAGTTATTAATTTTTATTTCTGAACAACAGCGAGCACATCGCTCTGACGCATGATGAGATACTTTGTGCCTTCAACCTCAAGCTCTGTACCAGAATACTTGCCGTAGAGCACTTCATCGCCTTCTTTCAGAACCATCTCCTCGTCCTTTGTGCCGTTACCTGCTGCAACGATTGTACCGTGCTGCGGTTTCTCTTTTGCTGTATCAGGAATGATGATTCCACCGACTTTTTCTTCTGCCTGTGCAGGGAGTACAAGTACTCTGTCTGCTAATGGTTTAATGTTCATAATGCGTATGTTTTTAATTGTTTATTTTTTAATATTGATTGCTGCGGCGGCTTATCTGCCGTCCGCTTTCGCTAAGGATATAGCCAAAAGCGTGCCAAAGCGCGTAGGATTACACCACATGACAAATATGACAGACCGAGAGTGACAGAATTGACACACAAACGCCTTTTTACCTTTTTACTTTTTTACTTTTAAAAAGTGTGCTTTTGTGGCTGCGTGGTACGGGCAAGATGCCCATACCTCCTATTTTTTTACTCTTTTACTTTTTTACT